>QMYO01000001.1 GCA_003662715.1 Candidatus Bathyarchaeota archaeon
AAGTTGCTGAAACTAGGTTAATGGGAGCGGAAACGGACATACGTAGGTTAGAAGCTCGATATCGGCGGGGCGAAATCTCTAAAGAAGCTTACCGTAGACTTCTTGATGAGTACAATCGCAGAAGGGATGGAGCGAAAACAACCATCGAGGGAGTTCTCTTAAGACTTCGAGAAGAAATCCGCTAAAAACACAAAAAGATTTTTATCTTTAATATTTCTCTTCATTAAGAATTCAAATGGAGGATAAACAATCTATGGTAGAAATTAAAATTGACAACGACAAATGTAATGGATGTGGAACATGTGTGGATGTCTGTCCAGTAGGAGTCTTTGAAGTTAAAGATGAGAAATCAGTTGTTGTTAACCTTGATGAATGTCTTGTTTGCAGAGCATGTGAAGTGCAGTGTCCCAACAACGCTATAGAAATCATTGAGTAGAACTGCCTTCTCTTTCTTTTTTTACGTACAAACTCATAAATCCCAAAACTTGGAATGTGCACGTCTAATTGACATTATAGTTTTTTCAACCTGCTTCCCCACTTCAGGAGCCGCAACAAGATGTTTATCTTCGATTAAATAAGAAACGCCAGCCATCCTTCCAATCACCGCAGCCGCTATTTTCCCAATAAAGCTAAGACTGTAACCACCCTCTAAAACCGCCACAAGCCTTCCCATACAGAACTGAGACGCTAAATCCAGAACCTTTCCAAAAATTTTTGGATAAGTAGAAGCTGAGAGAGAAAGACTTGCAACCGGGTCTGTGTAATGTCCATCAAAGCCCGTGGAAACGAGGATGAACTCTGGCTTATACTGTCGAATAATCGGAATCACAACTTGATTGAAAGCTTTAAGGTAAGCCGCATCATCAGTTTGATATGGAAATGGAATATTCACGGTATATCCTAAACCGTCTCCGCTACCTACATCGTCTACGAAACCTGTCCCAGGAAAGCCCCTAGGGTCCTGATGTAAGCCTATGTACAGAACCTCGTTAGTGTTATAGAAAATGTCTTGAGTTCCATTCCCATGATGAGCATCCACATCCAAAATCAAAATCCGCTTAAGACGAAAATCGCCAAGAAGATGAGCAGCGACCACAGCAACATTATTGAATAAACAGAAACCCATAGCATATGAAGGACCAGCGTGATGCCCTGGAGGACGAACTAAAGCAAAGGCGTTTTGAAACTCTCCATTCATTACTAAGTCAGCTGCCTTAACAGCCCCTCCAACAGCGTAGAGAGCTGTTTCATAGCTTTTAGGAGAAACCACCGTATCGCCGAGGTCGAGGAGACCGCCGCCAGACGAGCAGACTCGCTTAACAAGTTGAATGTAATCTGGCTGATGGATAAGTTCCACATCTTTTACGCTGGCGGGCTTAGGTTCAATAAGCATGCATTTTCCAGATTCAAGGAGACCGCTTTTCCTTAGTTCTTTCATGATTGCTCTTAAGCGGTCAGATGATTCAGGATGACCAGGTCCAGCATCATGCTCTAAATACCTCGGAGTGTATATGATAGCTGTTTTTTCCATTTACGCCCCCTCATTTAGGATATACTTCTCGGAAACTCTTTTTAACATATCCTCGTAGGCTTAAACCTTCTTCTCTTGCCAATTTTCGAAGAGCCTTATTCACGCCAGTTGTGTATTGAATAGCTCTCTTAGGCTTATTCGTAATAAATGAGGGTATACCAAGATTCTGAGCTACTCGCCGTAACACCTTCTTTCTTAAAGAATTCTCTGCACACTCAATTTTCAGGCTTACGGGTAAACTCAGAGAAAAACACACTACCTCATGATCTAGGAATGGGAATCGCAACTCCACTCCGTGGAAGGAGCACACTTGATTATCCCTCTGAAGATTCGTTTCGTACGATAAAACTACGTCTCGATACATAACGTCTCGAACCTTCGCAGCGCCATATTGTGAATAAATTCTGAGATATCTCTGATAGCCTCCGAAGAGCTCGTCGCTTCCCTGTCCCACCAACAAAACTTTACATCCCAGTTTTGATGTAACTTCTGCTGTCCAATAAAAGGGGATGGCAATATTAGCTTTTACCACGTCGGGCTCTTCAATCAGCCACAAAACCTTGGGCAAGACCCGCTTAACATCCTCTAACATGTATGTTTGAAGGTGAAGAGGCAGTTCTAAAGCTTCAGCTGCAGCTTTTACGTGTGAAATTTCTGAGTGGTCTTCTAATCCTACCGAAACTAGGTGAACCTCTGCTCCGCAAGTTTTAGCCAATGCTGCAATAACGCTGCTGTCTAAGCCGCCTGAGAACGCTATCGCCACATTTTCAAGATTTGAAACCCTCTCTTTAGTGGAATTTAACAAGAGTTCTTGAAGACGTTCTGCCGCCATCCCTAATTCCATAGGTTTGACGGGGGGCTGCATTACAGTTTTGATAGAATGGAAAGTAAAGCCATGAGCATTCATCACTGCCAAGTTTCCAGGCGGAAATGACCTCACGTTTTTTATTCCAAGCGTCCACAGAGCCTTACGCTCAGACGCTGCGGCACAGAGGGTTTCGTTTTCACCGTAGTAGAGTGGGATTGCTCCTATGCTGTCTCTGCCGACAATCGCTTTGTTTGATTGTACTATAGCAAACACGTAGGAGCCGTCAAGTTCGGTTAGGATGTCTTCAGCATTTTTCCAAAGATTGCCCTTAAGCTGCTCCAAAATTTGGTCAACTTCGGACAGGTTAGGAGAGGGAAACAGTCTGCCCTCAAACACAAGCGCAAAGTCGTCGCCCAGCACTGGTTGTGGACGGTCATTTGAAAGGATACGGGAGAGGTTGTGTCCTAAAGCAACGCTTGAGTTTATGTTTTCAATTGATATTTCTTCGATTTTTTTAGCTCTTCTCACTGAGTTTGGTGTGGCAACGCCGTGGACATCGGCTCCTCGGTGAGTTAACTCTTTAAGCATGAGAACTACTGTAGGGACAACATTTTCTCCTGTCTTATCCACAGCAACTGCTATTGCGCCCATGGATTTGAATCTCCAGTGTAAGAACAGTAGAGAGGTTGTTTGTTTTAGTGTTTTCTTTAAGAACGTTTAAATGGCGTATCAAACATGTAGCGCATAGTAGTTTTTTATGAAATGTTTTTTTAAGATCAAAAGTTAATCTCTAAGGTAATACTATGTCACTAGGGAGGAGAAAGTTATTGCCGGTTCTTCCAATTGATATCGGTCGTTACGGAACACCAGAAATGCGGAGAGTTTTCGATGAGGAAACTAGGCTTCAGAGAATGTTAGATGTGGAAGCTGCTTTGGCTTGGGCGCATGCGGAAGTTGGGAATATTCCACGTGAGGACGCTGAAAAAATCGTGAAAACAGCGTCAGTTAAGTATGTTAAACTTAGTCGTGTAAAGGAGATTGATAAGGAAATTAGACACGATATCGCCGCGATGGTTCGAGCGTTAGCTGAGGCATGTGGACCAAGCGGAGGCTACGTTCATCTTGGAGCAACAAGTTCTGACATCGTAGATACCGCGATGGCTCTTCAACTTAAAGACGCCGTTAACCTCATCGAAAAGAGACTCAACAATCTTGAAGAGACCTTAATGGAAAAGGCTGAGAAATATAAAGGAACAGTCATGATGGGCAGAACCCATGGACAACATGCATTACCGATTACACTTGGCTTCAAATTTGCAGTTTGGATGAGAGAAAACGCTAGACATATTCAACGATTACAAGAGTGCCGCAAACGAGTGTTAGTTGGAAAAATGAGTGGAGCAGTTGGAACCCAAGCTGGCTTAGGTCCCAAAGCCATAAAGATACAGGAACTCGTGATGGAACGATTAGGGATAAAGCCAGCGCAGATTTCCACCCAAATCGTGCAGAGAGACCGCTATGCAGAACTCATTTGCCTCCTCGCCATGATAGCGTCCACGCTGGACAAGATAGCTACAGAAGTTCGAGAGTTACAGAGACCTGAAATAGGAGAGGTTTCTGAACCGTTTGAACGAGAACGCCAAGTAGGCAGCTCCACAATGCCTCACAAGCGCAACCCAATAATCTGTGAGAGAATTTGTGGCTTAGCAAAAATTGTTAGAAGCCTCGTTACGCCAGCGTTAGAAAACATTCGGACGTGGCATGAGCGAGATTTATCCCAATCTTCTGCAGAGCGATTTATAATTCCTGAAGCTTGCATCCTCACTGAGTATATGCTGGTTTTGATGACAAACATTCTGAAGAACTTATGGGTGGACGAGAAGCGGATGCAAAGAAACATGAAATTAACACAGGGACGAACCATGTCTGAGGCAGTTATGATAGCCCTAACTAGGAAGGGCATGAACCGTCAAAAAGCTCATGAGCTCATTAGACGCTTAGCAATGAAAAGCGGAGTTGAAAAGCAACCATTTAAGGAAACTCTTCTTAAAGACAAAACCGTGCGAGAAACATTAAGTGAAAAAGAAATTGATGAAGCGTTAGACCCAAGAAACTATCTGGGCACAACAACAAAACAGATTGAGCTAGCCGTCAAAAAGACGAAGGAAGAAAGAAAAGCCAGAGGACTAAACTAGGAAATAACTCTTCAAATCCTTTTTGCTCCTACAATCTTGTTGCAACATACGCTTTTCGCGGAAAATATCGTTTTGTCCTTAAACCGAACCTCACAAGCGAAAGCATCAGAGGAACCTCCATAAGAGGACCTATAACCGTGGCTAGCGCCGCACCCGAGCCGATACCGAAAAGGGTTATTGCAACGGCAATAGCAACCTCGAAGTGACTGCTAGAGCCAATAAGAGTATTACATATCGATGATTCATAGCTCCAATTGGAAAGCCATGAAATTTCAAACTCTTAATAGCTCTACTCGCTTTTGTGCCAAAAAATTCTTCAATACAGATAATCATTAATACTGCTCATTCAGTGAAAAAGTGGAGGTGAACATTTGATTTTTGTTACTCTGTGTGAAGTTCGCTCGGGAAAATTTGAGGATGCCATAGAAGCAACGAAGGAGCTACCTAAATCTCTTCCTCGAGGGATTAAACTTAGAGCACGTTACAGCTTGTTCGGAAGATTTGATGCAATTTATATATTTGAGGCGCCAGACGAAATAACTGCGACAAAATTCGTTAGAAGTCTTCAAGAGACTCTTGACACCGAAACCTTCCTTGCTGTGCCATGGGCTGAATAAAATTTCACCCAGATTTTCTAGAGTATCCAGTTAAAGCCTGTTGCTCACATTCTCTGTCCTTCTTTAGTTTCTTCCACTCTCGTGCCTTATCAAAGCTTCCTATCTGCTCCTTAATTTTTTTAGCGAGTTTAGGTCCAATCAAGGGTAAGCTGGTTAGCTTTTCAAGAGGCACCTTCTTTATGTCTTCAATGGTTTTTAAGCCGGAGTTATAGAGCGAGCGAGCCCGTATCCTTCCGATTCCTTTTAATCTAACCAGCGGAAGCAGTTCAGCTTTCACTCCCTTTTCGATTCGTTCTGTGAGTACTGCGAGATGGGGAAAAAGGTCTTTGTGTCCAAATAGTCTAGCCAGCTCATGAGAAGCATATAGGAGCCATCGTGCGGTTCCTATGAGCCTATACAGGTCGCCGGGTTGAACTCTGAATCTTTCAATCATTTCGTCTTCTGATGTTTCTTCTGTCCACGCATCTAGTACCCAGGCTAGTTTTGCCTCTCCTAGAAACTCTTCGTAGTCCATTCTGTCTATCCATTCGTCGGGAACTTCGAACATGAATTCTTCTCGGTGCTTATCTATGAATAGGGTTAAGTCGTCGATTTCTCTGGAGTAGGGGCGAAGTTTAGGAAACATGTCAGGTGTACGTGAAATCATGTGGAAGAAGCTTATGTCTGTGATTCGTGGCGCTCTATTGAACAAGGCGTCTCGAATAATGACTGCGGAAACTGGGTCAATGTATAGCTCCGAGACTCTTCGCCCAAACTTGGTGGCGTAAACGTTTTTTCTATCTATTTCAATCATGTTTTCTTCATATAGAAATCTCAGAATTTTGGTGATTACCTCCCTAATAGCTTGGGGGTCATATTGATAGGCATAGAAGGTTTTGCCGAAGAAATCGTAGATTCCCTGCTCTGTGTGGGCGAAGTCAGCGGCGATTGTTGCTAGGACATGAGAGCGGAGGATGCGTTCTACTGCTAGTTTTGACCATATTCTTTCTGGCTCTGCTAGAACGTAATTTTCCATAAGGTAGTCACGTTCGTCCTCAGTTTTAGCGATGAGTATGGCTTCTCCAACCTTGTCGTATCGGGGTCTCCCAGCTCGACCTGCCATCTGCTTGTACTCTAACACTTTGATTGGGTAATATCCATATCCCAGCTCATACCGTCTATAATCATGGATTATTACCGTCCTAGCGGGAAGGTTTACTCCGAAGGCTAGGGTGGGGGTGGCTGTTAGAACTTTTATTTTGCCGTCTCGAAAGGCGTCTTCAATGATTTTTCGGTGGGCGCTACTCAATCCAGCGTGATGAAAAGCTGTTCCATTCCTGACTAGTTCAGCTAGCATCTCGCTTATCCTTGTTCGTTCTCCAGCAGCCAAGATTTGTTCAGCAACTCGGGTGAGAGAACGTTTGGCAGGTTTCGATAATACAGTTTTTATGCCAGTCACCGCCTTTTTGGCGAGACTAACCGAGTTTTTCCTTGTTGCCGCAAACATGAGGGCTTGTCCACCGGATTTTACAATGTGTACTGCAAAGTTTATGGCTGGATTCGTGTTCAGCTTTTCTATCTTGATGGCTCCTCCGTCTTTAAATTGAACTTCATCTTGCAGTAGCACGCCTTCTTTCAGCGTCACGGGTCTCCAGTCAGTGGTGATGACATCAGCCTTTAACCATTCAGCTGTTTCCTCAGCGTTCTTAATGGTGGCGCTTAATGCTAAGAGTTGAACATCTGGATTTACTTGCATGAGGCGGGCGAGCACCACTTCTAGGGTGGGACCGCGTTCAGCATCGTTAAGTAAGTGCACTTCATCTGCTACTATTAGGGAGATTTCGTCCATCCAGCGCGCTCGATGCCTCAGTAGGGAGTCGGCTTTCTCGTTTGTTGTAACGATAATGTCATATCTTTCGAGCCATGGGTCGCTGCTGTCATAGTCGCCAGTGCTGATGCCCACTCTGACTCGTCTTCCGCTTCGTTTTCTAATGACCGTGTATTTTTTGAATTCTTCGTATTTTTCGCTTGCCAGCGCCCGTAGAGGGGTCAGATAGAGAACTTTTCCATCTTTTGTTAACACGTGTTTTAGTGCGCATAACTCAGCTATGAGGGTTTTACCTGAGGCGGTGGGGCTCGCTAGCACAAGGTTTTTTCCTTCCAGAACTCCAGCGCGCACAGCCTCTTCTTGCGGTGGATATAGCTCAGTGATTCCAGTTTTGGTTATGACTTGTTTTATGGATTCGGGTATCGGTAACTCTTGAATCTTCAAAGCTTGCGCCCTTTTAGCAGTTTCTTAATAACTTTCTTTGTGGAAATGAGAGGGACAATGTCTTTAATGTTTTGTGGCGCATGGAGGCTCATGCTGTCTATTACCTTGTTCTCTCTTTCCCTGTTTGTTTTGTGTAACTGTGAAAAAAATTTTCTTTGTGTACAATAATTAATGATGTCAACCTCATCTGATTTGTCTGACAAATGGAAAAATTTATTGTTGAACAATGGATGCTTTCTCAAAGTGACCATCTTTGTTTGTAAAAGCCGCAAATAACAAATTTCCTCTTTCGAAAAAAGCTCATAGCAAGAATTAAAAGAGAACATTAGCAGCTGGATATGATATGATAAATGACAGAAATGGAACGCTATGAAGCTGACCTAATCGTATTATTTCAAGAGGTGAAAAAAAAGTTTTAGAACAAGCTAAAGACAGACTTCAAGACTTGAGTTGCCAATTGCAAGAGGCTAGATAGAATACTACAGTCATCCTTAGAGAGAATAAAAGAAAAGGGTTATTTCTTAAGGCTAGGTCTTCTTTAGGTACCCCTCTTTTGGAGAGTATATGGTGCCCTCTTTCACCAACTGTCCTATAAGCCTCTCTGCTTCGCCCCTTATGATATCATATTCGGTTTCAAGCTTTTCCAAAAGCGCTGACTTTTCAACAATCCCTGTCTTCTTCTCCATCGAAATAATGGTGTTCAATACTACCCCTAGCTTGTCACGTAGGCTCTTAGGCTTTCCCGTCATGATTATGTCAATATCGATTTTGTGAGAGGAAATGTCGATTCCAACCTCTTCCAGAGACCGCTTCATAATAGCAATAGCGGCTTCAGCATCCTCAACAAGAACCTCTTTCCGAAACGCAACGCGAGCCCGAGCCTCAGCCAGCCTCACAATAGACTCAAGTTGACGCGCAGTAATGGCTATAGGCGTCCCTTCAACTTCACTGGCTGAACGCATTTCCAAGTAGAAGTCTCTTAGGCGTTCTATAGCTTCTTTAGTTAACACTGGTTTGAAATTTCTTGCGTAACTAATGTATTTTCTAAGAAGATCAGGAGGTATAGGCGGCTCCGCTGGAACAGCGCCCGTCCTGTGAAGGCTCAGTATGTGCTCCGACATCTTAGTGTCCTGTTCCTTCTCCGGCATATCTCTCAGCACAAAGATAAGGTCAAATCGGGACAGAATCGTAACTGGAAGAGCTATGTTCTCCGCCACTGTTCGGTGAGGCTCATACCTACCCAAAGCGGGGTTGCCCGCAGCCAGTATCGCTGTTCTAGCATTAAGAGTTGCCACAATTCCTCCCTTCGCCACTGAGACTGTATGCTGCTCCATAGCTTCATGTATAGCTACCCTATCCTCGGGACGCATCTTATCCATCTCATCGATGCAGGCGACACCCTTATCCGCCAACACCAACGCCCCTGCCTCAAGAGTCATTCCACCCTGTTTCTCTCGAAGAACAGCAGCAGTTAAGCCAGCAGCCGTGGTTCCCCGACCAGACGTGTACAAGCCACGGGGAGCAATCCTTGCCACATACTGCAAAAGCTGCGACTTGGCGGTTCCAGGGTCTCCTATCAAAAGTATGTTCATTTCTCCTCGAATTTTGATGTCAGGAAACTGTTTTGGGACACCTCCAAAAAGAAGATACATTATAGCTTCTTTAATGTGTTCATAACCATAGATGGAGGGCGCTATTGACCGAATGATTTTGCGGTGAATCCACGGGTCTCTCGCCAACTCCAATATCTGCTTTTCTTCCTCAGGTGTGGTAAGAACCGCCTCATGCTCCTTGCTTAAGACATCTATAAAGTTTGCATCCAAATGCAACCGGAAAACCCGAAGCTTTCCAACCTTGGGCAGAGCAGGAGCAGCCGCACGCACAACTCCCACCACAGACACACTGTCTCCAGGTCTCGCTAAGTCCACAAGGTCCTTTTGAGTGAGCTTGATGTTTATCCAGCGGGGAAGCTGACCGGGAGGCAAGTTTTCAGGGCGCTCTTGAATGCGAAGGTCTTGAGAATCAATGAATGTCGATTCTTCCTGAACAAAATCGAAGGGTCCATTTCTCTTACACACTGGATTGTCACAGTTGAAAGGAGCCCTCAAAAAAGGGCTTGTTTGGTCGCGGTAACTGATTTCTCCACACCGTTTACATTTGAAAGCAGCCCGTGTCACCATGGGTCTGGCGGGTGTTGCGCGCACAACAATGCCTTCCACCATAACCAACTTTCCAATATTATCGGACCCAAGTTCTCGCAGCGGAGTGGTTACAGGCAAATTTTTGAACTGAACGCTCACCTTTTCAATTCCTTCAGCATACTCAGGTTCTTCTATCTGCAACTGAGCTAACGCTGCGCGGTTTGCATGCTCCAAATACTCGTCTGGTCTCTCGATGACGTTTTCCGCTAACGCTGAGTCGGTTGCCATTAGGTCTTCAAAATCCACGGTTAACGAGGTTTTTCCAGCAATAGCCATCTCAGAGATTCGTTGACGATATTTATCGGAGGTTAGGAGGTCCTGAAAGCGTTCTTGAGGGTCTGCTGCCAACATTTCCTTCGTCAAGACTCAGCCTCCACCTTCAGAATTTTGGTTCTCCACTCACTGATAATATCATGTAAACGTTCATAGATGGCACGCTCTTCCCTCGTCAGATTCTTAAGGAACTGGTTTGTTTGAGCAGGAGCTGAGGCTAATGAAACTATCTTTTTCAGTCTACAATTCACGATATCACGGGAAAGCCGCGACGCTCTATCATATTCCTTCATTTTCTCAGGGTTTTTAACCGCATCTTCCTTTAGGCGAGAAAGGTAACGTCGCAATCTAGGATAGAAATCTTCTAGTAATGGGGCGAATTGTTTAACTGATTGAACGCGCTCTTTCCAATGAAGCTTATGCAGTTTCACAGCGTCCAACAATTCTTCATCTCGAATATGCGCTATCCCCGCCTTTTCCAGCTCATCAGCTATCCAAAACTTGACTTCGTATTCTTTTCCTTCCTGAAAGGCTTCAGTTTTCAAGCCTACCAGTTCAATTTCGGGACAAGTTCTGTTCACAACAATTTTGACAGGCGTATTTTCGAATACAAAATCTTCATCTTTTATGGATGTTCTTGTTATCAACACTTTGCCCCCTACACGATAGAAGTCTTCTTTCTAACAGTTAGATATGGCTGTTGGATATAAAATCTAATGTCAAAAGGAAAACATGTTAAAATTTAGGCTAAAATGGTTTATTTCATTGGTGGAGACGTAACATTTAAAAGGTTCAACGTCTGTTACCCAACTCACTAGGTTTACAAACGTAAAGATTGGTGAAAAAATGCCAGAACGAGTCCACAGAGGCTCCATACCTAAATGCCAAGTCCCCATGCGAGCATTACCAGAAGTCCAGACGATACGAACTCATGGAATCATCACTTCTAGTGATATAGGGGACAGATAACTGATCCATGAGGTGCTATGAGATTGGCGGAAAGTGTTTCTGAATACAGCAAAGTCGACAAGATTTTACACACTTTCGCTGGGCACGCACGTGCTTTGGACGTTGCTCTAGAGCAGTTAAGGGTCACTGCAGAAAAGATAAATTTAGACCCAGCTATTCATGAGATGCTTAAGTATCCGAAGCGTTCACTTATTGTTTCAATTCCCATAAAGCTTGACAACGGCAAAGTCAGCGTTTTCATGGGGTGCCGCGTCCAGCATAACGGTGCACGAGGACCCTTCAAAGGAGGCATACGCTATCATCCAGATGTCACTTTAGACGAAGTCACAGCCCTAGCTATGTGGATGACTTGGAAATGCGCAGTTGTAGATGTTCCCTACGGCGGCGCCAAAGGCGGGATATCTTGTAATCCAAAAGAAATGTCAAAGGCAGAGCTGGAACGCTTAACAAGACGGTACACCAATGCGATTCTAGATATTATGGGGCCTTTACAAGACATCCCTGCTCCTGATGTTTACACAGACGCCCAAGTTATGGCTTGGATCATGGATACCTACAGTCAATTTAAAGGTCATAAGGTGCCAGAATGTGTCACTGGGAAGCCCATTATTCTAGGAGGCTCCGAAGGTAGGACTGAAGCAACTGCCCGTGGCGTACTTATTTGTGGGAGAGAGGCCATTAACTGTCTAGGCATGAAAATGAAGGGTGCAACAGTGGCAGTGCAAGGTTTCGGAAATGTCGGCTGGAACGCTGCGAAAATAGCCTACGACATGGGATGCAAAATCATTGCAGTTAGCGATTCAAGAGGCGGAATATACTGCAAAAGGGGCTTAAACCCCTATAAGGTTTATGAACATAAAAAGAAAAACGGTTCCGTCGTCACCTACAAAGGATGCGAGAACATAACAAATGAGGAGTTGTTAGAATTAGAATGCGACATTTTGATTCTTGCGGCTTTGGAAAATCAGATAACGAAAGCTAATGCGGTAAACATAAAAGCGAAAATTGTTGCTGAAGGAGCTAACGGACCTACAACCACCGAGGCTGACAGAATACTTTACGAAAAAGGCGTCTTCTCTGTGCCAGATATACTTGCTAACGCAGGCGGTGTTACGGTAAGTTACTACGAGTGGGTACAAAACCTCAATCGAGAACATTGGTCTTTAGAAGAAGTAAACCGTAAACTGGAGAAAAAAATGGTTAAGTCTTTCAACGACGTTTACGAGCTAGCAAAGAAAGAAAAATCAGACATGCGAACTGCTGCATTGATGTTAGGCATTGGAAGGGTAGGCGAAGCCATAAAAACACTGGGCATATGGCCATAGCAGCCCCAACACATTCTATTTTTATGTGCACATTATACCATCAAAGATAGATTCTTCGCTACTGCACCATTGTTTTATCATTCTTTGGGCTAAACGCTGCGACGGTTTTTTCTATTTCTTCTCTATCCACTTTGTCTATGATTTCTTGCATTTCCTTGATTTTCGACGCGAATCTTTCTCCTTCAGCCGCACTTATCCACGCCAGTTGCAAACGGTCCTTGTTCAGCCCTAATCTTTCCATCTTCTTCCATAACTTTTCGATTCTTCGTTTGGTTTGGTAGTTGGCATTTATGTAATGGCAATCGCCTAAGTGGCAGCCTGCAACCAGCACCGCGGCTGCTCCTCTCTGAAAGGCTCTTTCAACAAATTTTGGAGACACCCTACCTGAACACATGGTTCGGATGATGCGTACGCTGGGCGGATACTGCATTCTGCTTACTCCTGCAAAATCAGCTCCAGCATAGGAGCACCAGTTGCAACAGAAAGCAACAATCTTCTTGTCAGCGTCTTCTTCAGTTGCAGCGTCAATCTGCGCATAAATCTGCTCATCAGTGAAATGCCTCATCGTGATTGCTCCAAACGGACACTCAGCACCACAAGTGCCACATCCAGCACACGCCGCCTCTATCACCTCAGTTCTCTTCAACTCCTTATCTACGGTAATGGCGTTATAAGGACAAACTCGGGCACAAAGCCCGCAAACTCTGCAGTTTTCTAAGTTTATAATCGGCGTGATTGCCTCGACTGTTACTTTGCCCTGCGCCATCAGAATGCTCGCTCGAGCGGCTGCAGCGCTAGCCTGCGTCACACTGTCCTTAATATCTTTAGGAGATTCTGCGCAGCCAGCGAAGAATACTCCTCCGGTTGGTGCATCTACGGGCCGCAGTTTTGGGTGAGCCTCCATGAAAAATCCATCTGAAGTTCTAGACAGAGTGAGAAAACGTTGAATTACGTCGCTGTCCTGTCTAGGCTCAATGCCTATGGATAGGATCACCATTCCAACATTGACTTCATATAACTCTTGGCGCAGCGTGTTCTCTCCAATCAGAATCAGGTTGTTTGTGTTTTTGTCTTCAACAATTTCCGCCGGTAAACCACGAATAAATATCACACCTTCTTCCTTCGCTCTTTTGTACAGTTCCTCAAAGCCTTTTCCGAACGCTCTTATGTCCACGTAGAAAACGTAGATTTCTGTGTCTGGCCAATGCTCCTTTATAAGAAGGGCATCCTTAATTGTGTTCATACAACATACGTTGCTACAGTAAAAGTGTTCTGCTCTCTTAGAACGAGAACCAACGCATTGGATAAAGGCTACCGTCTTTGGAATCTGCAGATCACTTGGTCGAATCAGATGACCACCAGATGGACCGCCCGCATTTATTAATCGCTCAAACTCTAGAGAGGTGATGACGTTTGGGAACTTCGTGTACCCGTACTCTGATAATGAGGATGGATCAAAAACATCGGCTCCTGTGGCAACGATGATTGTGCCCACCTCCAACTCCACGATTTCGGGTAACATATTGAAATTTATAGCGTGTTTTTCGCAAGCATTCATGCATCTCTCGCAAACAATAAAAGATTCATTTAGGCAAAGGTTTCGATCAATGATGTATGTGGAGGGCACTGCTTGAGCAAATGGCGAGTAGATTGCATGTCTTGTTGCTAAACCAAGGTCGAATTCGTTTGGCGCTATTATAGGACATACAGATGCGCATTCGCCGCAGGCGGTGCATTCCTTTGTGACATATCGAGGTTTCTTTAGCACTTTTACTTTGAAGTTTCCGATGTATCCGTTGACCTCGGTGACTTCGCTATTCGTTAACAATTCAATGTTTGGATGCCTACCCACATCCGACATCTTTGGTGCTAAGATGCATATGGAGCAGTCCATTGTTGGAAAAGTCTTGTCAATTTGTGCCATTCTTCCGCCTATGCTGGGCTCCTTTTCCACAAGATACACTTTATAGCCGATGTCAGCTAGGTCGAGTGCCGCCTGAATGCCTGCAACGCCTCCACCAATAACCAAAGCTTTTCGAGTTACAGGAACCACAAGCTCCTCTTGGGGCTGAAGTAATGCTGCTTTTGCAACTGCCATCCTAACTAAATCCTTAGCTTTTTTCGTGGCTTCTTCCTTATCGTAGAGATGTACCCAGCTGCAGTGCTCCCGTATATTTGCCATCTCAAAAAGATACTTGTTTAAACCCGCCTCTTCACAAGCTTTCCTAAAAGTTGGCTCATGAAGACGAGGCGAACAAGAAGCTACAACAACCCGATTCAGCCTATACTCTCTGATGTCATTCTTGATCATTTCCTGCCCCGGATCTGAACAAGTGTACCGATTATCTTTCGCGAGCACAACATGAGGAAGAGTAGCCGCAAACCTCGCTACTTCCTCACAGTCAACGGAACCCGCTATGTTTAAGCCGCAGTGACACACATACACACCTATCCTAATTTCCTCATTAGGTTTGAGTTTGGATTGCGGTGTTTGCGTATCGGTCACCTTGATATCATTCTACTGATTTCTTGGTTGAATCTGAGAACGTCGCTTTTGAAGTTTGTTTCTGGAAGTCTCATTAAACTTTCTAACATTTTTGTTTCCCTCTTAGTTGTTGACGTTCTCATTTTTCTCCCAGTTCACTTATGATCACTTTAAGGCATTCAATCCAATATTCCAAGGAAAGATTTGAAAAGGAACATGTTGCATGAGGCTGATAAAACCTACCTAAACTTATAGTCGTAAGGTCTGGCGAAAAGTGTTTAAGCGAGGACAAAATCGTCCACTCCATGTAATAGGGGATTCCCACAAACAATGCTAGATCATACTGCCCCTTGCCATCCAACCCCTTCCACTCCGGGTCTTGAAGTCTATTGGCGATATCCATCAGGGACATCCAAGTTGCGGGCTGAAAGCCTCTTTTAACAAACTCACCAAATATGTGAGCCGTAGCTACCACGGGAATCTCCACGGTCTTAGCCATTTGAATAATATAATCAATTACCTTTTCTTCACCTAAGCTGGTGTTGACAATCTCGTGTCCAACAATAAGGATTGGACGCTTCGCCATCTTTACCTTAGTGGCAACGACTTCTGGCTTTGCAAATACAAGGGCTTTCTTTGGACCTGGAATCTCTGCTTTCTGCCAAGGTACCGCACTCATGTTCACTCCTTCCTCTTTCTTATCAGCCTTGGCAGAAGAGTGGGATCTGGGACCCTTCCCTCTTTCCATTTCTTCTTCTTCAAAATTTTCATAATCTCCTCCTTCATCATAATTGGGATGTCGGCAGCTGTACGAACGAAAAGATGGATATCGTCAGGCATCGTGCCGTAGAGACGCTTATGCAGATCTATATAATTCGTAAGTTTTATTGCACGTCCCTTTGTTGTGTCATTTGGTCTCATGCAAAGCTTCGCAATCATAACCATTGCCTCCTCCTTAGTTTCAGCTGTGTAGAATAGGTGTTCAGGCGCCGGACCCACGTAAACGCGATCTCCAGTGCGAGCGTCATAGGCATACCAATCATCTTTATGATCTTTCCTACCAAGAAGCATACGTCTATATTTTGAGCCGTGAGGTCCAACTATGACGGGTATGCCTAGTCTCCAAAAGCCACTGGCTATCGAAGTAGCTTTTTGAGACATAGCGCCCCACGCCACTCCTACGGCACCGACTCTATTCAGGATGTAATCGGCAATTTCCTCATAGTTTGCGCGTAGTTTGCGTCTAGCAAAGATGCTTGCAATCTTGACGGCTGCTCCAGATATGTGAGGATTGGAAACACATGAACCAACGTTTGAAAGCCCTCCAGCTTTGAAGTCTCCTGGATATATTTCATATGGCGTTTTTCCCTCTCCATTCTTGTACATAGCAATGGACATAGCAGAACAACCTGAGGCAACTACAATGTATCGTCGCTTCGCAAATTCAGAGCACATTTCCGCCACTTCTTTTCCACCATGAGGGTAGTTAGCGCATCCTACAAACGCCACTACGCCAGGTATTTCCCCTAAAACGATGGGGGCGCCGACTTCTCGTATTTCTAAATCTTGTACAGCACCTCGTCCAGCTCGAATCTTGAATTTCTCTTCCTTTAGCTTCTTTTCCGCAGCCTTTATGATAAAACTGTGTATAGTCATACCAGCACGACAAGCACTTTCACAACGTGCACAACCTACACATTCCTCGTAAAGGTCTGCAAGTTTGTTTAGACTTCCATTAGCTGCCTCTATCATCGCTTCTGGAATAGGAAGGTCATTTGGACAAGCTCTTCTGCAATCATTACACTCTCCAATGGATGCACATTTCTTAGCTCTCTCAATTATTTCAGAAACATCTGGGATGACCTTGAACTTCTTCCTTTTAGGAGCAACTTTTACTGCGGTTCTCACCGCCACCTCGCCGGCTTTAACTGGGTCAAGAATTAGTACACCAGGCACTCTTGCTTCTTCAAGATCTGCTACGATTTTATCTACCGGATCACGTGTTCTATTTTGCAGCCCCAAACAGATTTTATTGCTTGTCACAATAACCGGGGTCTTAATTTTTTGCGCTTCAATTAAGGAGTCGACGCGTACGCATTGTTCGTCAATAACTATGATGTCTGGGACTCCGCTTCTGATGAATCTAAGTTGCCATGAGATAGGTCCAACTATCTTTGCTTCGGGGCTGCGTCTAGTCAAGTCGTGAGCAGTGCAACATAGACCGCAGACTTCAACTTTACCGTATAAGCCATTTGTCTTAAGATAGTTCACAATTTCAACAGCTGGCGGGACATTGTGGCCAATGCAAGCGATAACTGGTTTCTGTAGGTCAATTACACCAAATCCTATATCTACGAGTGGGGCTTCTGGGTCTGCCTTGGGGAAGTCGTATGCTGCGATCTGAGCTATGTCTGCGATTTCCATTCCAACATGGTCTATCATTCCTGCGTGAAGTATTTTAGACTCGAAGTCAATGTTGTTTCCTTCTTGTCCTGTATGGGTCGATGATAACAGATGGGTGATCTGGCTTTCGACGTAGTCTAAAACATCTTCTAGGTCGCCGAGAGTCTTTGGTCGGATGCCGCAAACCAAGCGGGTAATGGGGGCCTCCACCTCAACGGTCACTCCGCCGACGTCGATGGGAAATCTTCGACCATATCTCTCGATTAAGTGTTCGACTAGATGTCTAGCGTGAGCAGCATGGGCTGCGGCTCCTATGCAGCAGCTGAGCAAATAGAACCGTGACTGTTGTGCAGCCATGTCTATTCCGCAAGCGCCCCGTTTATTTCCTGTTAGGTCACACTTGCCGTAGGTGCAGAGGCAGCAGACGTCGCAGAAGGGCATGTAGAATGGCTTGTATCGTTGCAGAAGTTTGAAATCCCATTCTCTGAGGTCGGTTATGGATGGGAATGGGGTTGGTCCGATGGGTTCTTCCCATCTTTCTTCAATGATTTTTCCGATTGAGAGTTCTAGATTCTTTAAAACTCCTATATCTGTTTTTAACTCTTTTATTTTCAAGTGTGCGGCTTTCTTGGGCATCTAGTGCACCAGAAACGTGTTGAGGTTGAGAGTAATAGATGTCTGTTATTTAATCTTTTTGAATTGGTCTTCCGTAAGTGTGGCGATAGAAAAGGGTTTAATTAAAACTTTACATGATATTACATGGGTGAAGAGCAATCTTGACAACATTAAAAACAAACCTGGTCATAGCTGTTTCTGGAAAAGGCGGAGTGGGTAAAACCACTATAACAGCTTTGATGGTCAAGCTTTTGAGCGAGGCGAATCAACGAAGCATCCTAGTGATTGACGCTAATCCTGACTCGAATCTTCCTGAAGTGTTAGGTATCCCAGTAACTAAAACTGTGGGGATGGTGACTGAAGATTTGAAAAAAGCCATCGAAAAGTCAGCGATCCCTCTTGGAGTGACTAAGGAAGGCATTCTTGAATCTCGTATATTTGAGATTTTAAAGGAAACCCCCAGCTTCGACCTTCTCGTTATGGGACGAGGTGAAGGTGAAGGATGCTACTGTCCAGTGAACACTTTGCTCACTCGCATTATTGATACGCTCTCTAAAAACTACGACCTAACAATCATGGATATGGCGGCGGGATTAGAGCATCTGAGTAGAAGAACGGATCGAGACGTTGACATCATGATTATTGTAACTGATCCCAGCTTCATGGGGTTGCAGACTGCTAAGAGAATTAAAGAACTCGCTAAAGAGGTTCACATAGACTTTAAAAAGCTGTATCTAATCGGAAATAGGTTTCCAGCTGAGATGGAAGAAAAGTTGAAAGATGAGGCGAAAAAGATTGACATAGAACTTGCGGGAGTTGTTCCACCTGACGATAACATTTTCAAATATAATCTCGATGGAAAGCCATTACTCAACCTTTCGCAGGAAAGCGTTGCTCTGCATTCTTTGAGACACATATTGGAGCGGATAGGACTCATGTCTTAAAGAGAGGATTCTGGTTTGCCTAAAATCTGTCCGATGCTATTTTAAATTTTCCCTTAAACTTTAGATGGCGGGTGCGTTTTATGGGCAAGCTGCGTTCCATAATTGGGGTGGTATTGCTAATTACATTGCTTATGGTTTCAACCGTTTTGTTTGCATTTCAAGGTTCTCTAATGCAAGTCTCTGGAAACAAAATTGTTTTTCAAAAAGGAATGTCATATGCAACGTATGCAAATTTGGTGCCTAACGCTTATGGGAATACTGAATCTGATGAATCTTTGAGACGAATGAGATTGATAGGTGTTGAGTGGGTGGCAATTAATGTTGTTGGGTGGTATCAAACAAACAACAAGTCCGCAGACATTCACAAGAATCCGAACCAAGCGCCAACAGATGAAGCTCTCGCTCATGTCATCGAAACAGCTCATAGCCTCAACATGAATGTTATGCTAAAACCGATGATTGATTTGGAAGATGGGTGCTGGAGAGGAGAGATTCAGCCATCTAAAGAATGGTTTGAAAACTACACGTCTTACATTGGTTTTTTCGCTCAGTTTGCTGAGCAACATGGTGTTGATATGTTGTGTATTGGTACTGAACTAAACAGAACTGTTTCTTGGGAAACAGAGTGGAGAAATGTTATTTCTAGCGTACGCCAGAAATATTCTGGACCATTAACTTATGCTGCTAACTGGTGGAGAGAATACGACGAACTGATACAGTGGTGGGATGCTTTGGATTATGTTGGGATAAACGCATATTTTCCATTATCTAGTAAAAATGACCCTACAATAAATGAGATGAAAGCTACATGGGAGAATATTACAAACTACCTCGACAAGTTTTATGCGAAAATTAAGAAGCCTATAATATTCACTGAAATCGGCTACTTAAGCACAGATGGAACCAACAAAGACCCCTCCAATTATAAACTGCAAAATGAGGTTGGAAGGCTTATTGACCTTCAAGAACAAGCCGACTGTTATGAGGCAGCTTTTCAAGTATTATGGAATAAAAGTTGGTTTTACGGCATGTATTGGTGGTATTGGCAAACAAATCCAGACGCTGGTGGTCCATATAATAGTGACTACACTCCGCAGAATAAGCCTGCTCAAGGTGTTCTTACCCATTGGTATTTGTCGGACAATCTTCGTACTTCAGAAAGAATTGAATATACTACCTATATCATCGTTGGGTTATCCGCGGTAGTTGTTTTTGAATCAATAGCACTCGCAATCTTACTCTTGAGGAGGAGAAAGCCGAGAGTTACTTAAATGACTTTGTAGGCTATATAAATGGTGATGGGGGTTATGGGAAGAATTCCTCAATTAGTTGTTGAAGGCGACTTACTTCCTGAGGTTTGGGAAGCGAGTATCATAAAATTATGGAATGAAGGTATAGACTCCTTTAAAGAGAGTTATAAGGTTGAAGAAGAAAAAGACGTGATCAAAGAGGCTTCTATGTTAATGGTTGTTAGAAAGCCGTTAGAGCAGCCTATGATTCATATGGGTTATGAGGGCGTGATGAGTTTAGATGTGTATGTTGATGATGTTATCAAAGGAACAAAGGATTATTTGATAGGTTCGGGATATGACTATACCTATCACAAACAGCTTTTTGAGTTTGAAATTGGACAAACAAGAATAGACCAAATTGAACAGATAATCAGAAGATTAGAAAAAGCATCTTTTTCTAACAGGGCGCAAGCTATAACTTGGATGCCTTGGAAACATCATGATATAGATGGTCCACCTTGTTTGCAGAGAATTTGGTGTAAAGTGATAGATGGAGAGTTGGAGATGCACACGCATTGGAGAAGTAGAGACGCTTATCACGCAGCATTTGCTAACATGTTTGCTTTTATACATTTACAGAAAATTATTGCAGATAAACTGGGAGTTAAGGTTGGTCAATATGTTGACCATTCTGACAGTTACCACATATATGGGCAACATTTTGATTCTGTAAGAAAATTTCTCAAGGCTACAGAAACGATAAAAGATAAAAACACAAGATGGGTGGACAAAACATTCCTCGACCGTTATGTTCAAAGTAAAACTGGCTAATTATACGCTGTATACAAAAAAGAACACAAAATCCTCAATGTGCACGCAATGATAACATAGCTCTGTAAACGGTTTTTCTCATTTCCGTGTTTAACATAGGCTTTAGATGTGCATATAGATGCGTTTACTGCTGTATCGTCCGCTATCCATTTCCTTCCCAATCTCCCGCAACAACAAAATCCGCTGATAAGTAGGCGGATGAGTGCTAAACCACGTGTTAATAGTAGTCCACGTGGACTTCGCCTCCCTCTCCATAGCGAGTTCCAACTCCCGCTCGTCAAGAACCCCATCCTTATCCAGATCATACGTCTCCTTTCTCTGCAGTATGCCTCTGCACTCCTGCTTTGCTAGAGCCGGATCACCGATATATAAGGGTCGTGCACCCGTATCAGGCTTAGGTGCCAGCGACAACCCATAAGTGATTTTAGTTAGCGCACTTTCCAATTGGCGAGGAGCTCCAGTCAAATATGCAGAATAGGAATCAGCGTAGTGCTCTCGCAGACGACTTAACCTCATGACGCATAAAAGCGTGATGATGTAAATGATGTAGGAGATAACGGCTATTACAAAAAGCGCGGCTCCAATGCCCTTCCCCTCCTTTTTCCGTGTTCGTCCACTGAGCCACGCAGCTTCGAAGGTGAATCTAGCAATAAGATACGCTAAGAGAGGCAATGCAGAAAGAGTAGTCATCACCAAGAAGTCTTTGTGTTTAATATGTCCCAACTCATGTGCAATCACTCCTTGAATTTCTGCCTGATTCAATTTGGTGAGCAAACCTTCATGAACCGCAAGTGTAGCGCCTCGAGTTGTTCTTCCAAAAACGAAAGCGTTAGGAGTCTGATCAGGAACAATAGCCAATTTTGGCATGGGCACCCCACTTTTATTTGATAGGTCCTTAACCGTTGACTCCAACCATGGATGTTCACCAGAACGAATATATCGCAATCTAGTGGATGCTCTAACAATTGCAGGTCCTACCAAATATTGGATTAAAATGAAAATTATGGTTAAGATCAAGGCGTAGATAAGAGAAACTCGAATGATAGACATGATGATGATTAGGAAGAGAGCGAATACGATGGCTACCAGCAAGACCGTAGCACTCATAGAAAACTTTAACCGAGCTAATCTAGCCATAAAGCCCTTATCTCCCTTTCCCTTGTAAGACTGGAACGTGAATTAAGCTTTACGTTACCTAACCATGTTGTTCTCTGCATATGGAGCTGCGATGATTATTGAACAGCCAAAAAAAGAAAGCCAATGCATATGTACGATAGAATTAAAGTTAATACTGTAATTCAAGCTTCAAAGCAATACTCAACTCGATTAAAGTCTCTAACAAACCTTTTGACATCTTTTTTAACCTTTTCCGCTTCTTCCTCATCAATTGCCACCCGCCTAATAAACTCGGCTATCTGTTCCATATCCTCTTCTTTCATCCCACGCCTCGTTACTTCACAAGTGCCAAGTCTCATTCCACAATCAGCGATAACGTTGGCTTCTTCAAGTTTTCGAGCTATCTCTAATCCCTTTTCATAGCTACCATAACTCAGCAAAACCTGATGCGACTCTGTGAAGCCAAGCTCCGCACATGCAACAGGGAAGCCATGTTCAGACAACGTTTTTGCAAGCCTTTTTGCATTTCGAATCACTTGTTTTGCATATTCTTTTCCAAACTCTTTCATTTCTGCACAAGCTAAAGTTAATGCTGCAATGCGGTTCCAGTGAGCGTTATCAACAAACATCGGTTCAATTTTTTCCTTCATACGTTCTCCATGCTCTTTATCCGCTAATATGATTCCGCCTTGAGGTCCGAAAAAAGTTTTATGCGTGGAACCAACTAGAATGTTGACGCCTTCCTTGAAAGGAAGCTGAAACTCCTTTCCAGCAATCAAACCCAAAACGTGAGAACCATCATATCCAATAACCGCCCCCACTTCACGTGCAACACTAGCTATTTCTCGAACAGGATGAGGAAAAAGGAAAAAACTGGCGCCAAAAACAACAACTTTAGGTCTTTCTCGAAGAACAACATCAACCGCCTCACCGATCTTAATGTTCATTTTTTCCTTCGAAAAAGGGAAACCTACCGCTCTTAATCTCAACAAAGCTGCGAGCCCGTTTACCCACAATCCCGGGTACCCCCCACAATCAGGTGAAATACAAAGCACTTTATCATTTGGTGAAGTAAATGTGGAAAGAAATATCCAATCTGAGACATGTCCAGAAAGTGGACGTAAATCCGCTGTTTCGGCTCCAAAAACTGCCTTTGCAACCTTTTCTCCATAGAGTTCAATTTCATCCAGAAATTTCGTGCCCATGTAAAACTTTTCTCTAGAAGTATAGCGATGTCCAAGCTCCGAAGAAAGCAAAGAACGCACAGCAGGACTCATCACGTTCTCTGATGGAATTAAATTGATACATTCCTGTCCACGCCATTCTTCATGACGCTTAACCATACCTAAAATTTCTGCAAGCATCACAATACCTCCATTGGTTTCTTCATTAAAGATGTTATATTTCATGGCGTACAAGACTTAAACTTTCGGCTGTTGTGGAAAAGATTTAAGAAACCGATTGTCTCAGAAATGAAGGTGGCGGGGATAAAACCGTAGCGAGAGGAAATCCTCCTATACGGGTGGGGTAGCCAGGTGAACCCGCTGGGCTCATAACCCAGAGATCGGTAGTTCAAATCTACCCCCCGCTACCAA
>QMYO01000002.1 GCA_003662715.1 Candidatus Bathyarchaeota archaeon
ATAATATGCTATATATTTAATATTACATTTAGAAGCTTATTTTTTGGAAATAAGCCTTTTCCGGGAACTTAAGCTTAAGTTTTTTTTGTCGGACTATTTTGAGCATTCCGTTAAATTCTAATCAAAGACATAATATGTTTAAAGTATTTAATTTCATAAGACACTTCCGAATTTTCTCATTTTCTGAGAAAAACGGAAGAGTCTTAAGAGAGATTTTTAAATAGTTAAGTTTCCTTTTTCATTTCTTGAGGAAGGATGACCCAGCAGCTCCGCCTAAAAGATGTGCCTTCCTGGCATGATGTGGAAAAACTATGGGGTTACCTCGAAGAGCAATATAAAGCCGATAAAAATAGCTATAATCTCCGCAATCTCTGTCTTTTCGGTTTACTGGCCTTCTGCGGTCTAAGGATCTCAGAGGTATTGGACCTTGAAAAATCCAGCATAAACTTTGCGGATGAAATAATCGTTATCAGGCAGAAAAAGAAGAAGGGTGAAGCTGTAAGGGAAGTTATCATTGCGGATCAGCTTAAACCTTACCTGGAGCAGTACGTTCAAAACTGTGATTCAAAACTTTTCAAGATTTCCCAGCGGGGGGCCAGGGACCTCGTTTACCGTCTCACGAAAAAGGTTTTGGGTAGGAGAATTAGGCCTCACGCGTTTCGCCACGCGTTCGCGATCAGGCTTCTCGACAGAACAAAAAACTTGGAATATGTTAGGCGGCTGCTGGGCCACGTAAACTACGGCACAGTTAAAATCTACCTAGACTTCACGGTAAGGGACATAAAAGAGGAGATTAAAAATGCGCTTAAAATTTCGTAAGACACTCCCACTAATAATAATTATAATAATGATATATGTTATAACGCCTGTTAGAGCAGATGTTTACTACCAAGAGTTTTCTTGTCTTGTTGACCGTGAGGTTTTAATCACTTTTGAACCGCAATTCGCAAATTACACGATTATCGTTACTACATCGCCTGGAAATCTAAAATACACTATTGCTCACTCACCGAATCAACTTAAATTCATCGCCCATAATAACGGGACATATATTATTCGAGTTGCAGGAACAGATATTTACAACAAAAGCCTAGTCTTAGTTTATGTGATTACAGCATATGGTAAAATTGTGTTGCCTCCGCCTCCAAGCTTCAGCTTTTCTTCAGAAATAACCACCGTTCTAAATAAATCTGTTGTTTTCAACTATCCTGAGCTTACAAATCTAAATGTAACAGTTACTCCTAGTAGAGGGGCGGAAATCAAAACAAAGACTGAAACCCGAACAGAAATATTGTTTACTGAAGTTGGAAGATACGAAGTTTCAATTAGCGGAACAACCCAGGAAGGATCCCAATATTCTCTAAATATAACGGTCGATGTAGTTTCAATCGTCTCTGTAAACGTTGAGCAAAGAGAAGTGAAGGTCGTTACTTACAGCGTTCCCCAATGGCAGGCAATATTATACTTATGCCTGGGAATGATCCCTCTTTTTGCGGTCCTTGGTTTCATGTATAGAAGAACTGTTTCCCTCGAAAATGTTTTGAGAGGTGTCTTAAGTAATGAGCCAAGCGGTAGGAATCCGGGAGAGAATCAAACAAACATGGGAGAAGGAAATAGTTGAAAGATTTCGTGAAGGACTTAAAAGCCTAGATATAATATTGTGGATAGCTATAGCTATAAACGCAGGTATCCTGCTTATAGCATTTTGGAATCAAATAATTGCAACAATTGGGATAAATGGAGCATACTTTTTGATCGGAGCAGGAACATGTCTCTTCTTCTTTTTGCTGTTTACAGGTGAGGAGCTTTTCTTGGTTGAAACCGTGTTTTCAGATGTTGTAGATCCCATAAAGCAGCACCTAGGTTTTCTCCCGTTTTGGCGAAAACCATACCAGGATGCAAACGGGAGAACATGCATTAAGGTTGGAATTTGCCCAAAACATGAACTATGTCTTTTATGGGGAGATTGGAAGCCTCCATACGTCGTTAGAAGCTTTATTCTCACAAAAATCTACGGTAAAATAGAGAAAGTTGAGAAACGTGGATTTTGGAGCAAGAAAATCTATATTGCCCCAGTTTTTCCCAAAAAGATTGCTGTTCCAATAAAGAAGAAGATGAAAATTAAGAGCGTTAATCCAGGTGAGAAGAAGGAAGTTGAGGTTATTGAAGGATACGAAGAAGTTGATTTTAACCCAGGAATGATATTAAGTGAGTTGAAAATTGCAGCTGCGACATCTCAAGCATATGAGCAAACGGTTGAAAAGCTGAGGAAAGAAGTTGAAAATCTAAGGAAGGAAACCGCAAATGTTTATGAGAGGGTTGCGGAGTCGAGTGCGGTTGTCAGAGATACAGGGATTCAAAGCCAGAAAGCGTTTATCTCACATATGAAAGATGGTTGGGAAATAGCTTCGGAACTCCTCGACATCTCGGTATACAGCCTGAAAACACTACTTGGAGAAATGAGGGAAACAATCGAAGAGTTCAAGGCTCTTAGAGAAGAAATGATGAAAATGAGAACGCCCATGATCATGGAAGAGAAAGAGGAAGAAGGAAAGAAGAGAAGGAGGAGAAGAAAGGGGAGAGAGGAAGAATGATCGATGATTTTGAAAAGATGAAAAAGGAGATGTATGATACATATAGTGAAGTACGAAAACTGTTAAAGGATGTTGAAGTTCCAGGATCCCCTCTATGGTATAGAGTTGATGAGGCTACATTAAAGCCGAACGGGGATTTAAAAAGACCCGACGACGTAGCAATTCGCCTAGACAATCTTTTAGGAAAAATATATACTCTTTTCACGAAAGCACATATGAAAATTATGACCTATGCTATGAGACATGCCGGAGAGCAAATTGTGGCAACTCTTACTCTCGACGTTTTAAACGGAATAGACGCAATAAGAGAAATAAGGAGAAGAATAACGGATGAAGGAAAAATAATTCAACTTTCACAAGTTTACGATTATCTTATCACATTAAGATCCGCAATTGATGGAGTAGTTGGCCGGGTGGAGGAGATCCTCTATGTCGCAAGCAAAGAATAATCACAAAGTAGACTATGTCTTCTATCTATTCATAGATCCTAGTTGCCAAATATGTGAAAATTTGACGAAATCTCCGTCGTTTAAGAAATTAAGAAGAATTATCGCAGCAAATGGAACAATAAAGATAGAGGTATATAATAGAAGTGATGGAGGAATAGGATCCTTCCTCTACAAATATTATAATATCGATGGAGTTCCTACGCTGTTTAATCCTCAGAACGGTAGAAAAATGTACGTGCCTTTCCGTTCAATTACAGAGCTTGAAAACCTTATCACACATCAAGCAGGGCTATTCGAAAGATTAGCGAAGGAAGAAGAGGAGAAAAAGAGGAAAAAGAGTGTAAAGATACGTGAAATCTATAAAACAATTGTAAGACATTTCCCAACGCAATGGTTCACTGCACGAGATCTGAAAGAAAAACTTAAAGAATACAGTATGAATACGATCCGTGTCGCTCTACACAGGTTAAAAGAACGTGGAGAATTAGCTTACGACCCATTTAACCACGCCTACAAATTATTGACTTAAAATCTGAGAGTCTAACTATTAATCATAAGTGTATGTAGATATTATATTTTGGGTTCTGGTTGTCTTACGTAATGTTGGTTTTGAGTCGCTAACATCAAAATAAGGAGTTAATATTTGAGTTCTGATCTTCTAATGGTGATTTCTCCGTTTTTCTCCACGAAAACTATGATATCTCCTGGCTTCAAGTTTAATAACTCTCTTACGTTTTTTGGTATTGTTATTTGGCCTTTTGTTGTGAGTTTCGATATTCCTAGGATCTTTTCCATGTTTTTCACCGTTGTAAGGATTGTTGGAAATGTTTATAAAGGTTTATATGTAAGGATAATAAGGAAGTAAGAAAGTAAGGAGAGTAATACCTATGTTCCTGGAACTCTACCTGAGGACCATGCACGAGGATCCACTTTCAAAGGCTGGCCACATAGACTTCTTGGCCCAGGTTGAAATAGTTGCACAGTTAAAGCTTCTAAGAGTCTTAGCAAACACAATATATGACTGCAAAGCCGAAAACATACCTAAAAAACAACTCTTAGAGGTTTTAGGGAGAATTTACGACGATCTGACTGAGCATCTTGACTCAATAATATGTAAAGATTTCCCAACCATGCAACCTATTGAAGTTCCAAAGGAAGAAAAACAAACAAAACCCTAACTATTCCTATTTTATTTTGTAAGACATACAAGAATAAAGAAAAATCAAAATGGTGGGCTATATGTCCTTGATGTCTAAGAACTTGAAACAAATAAATTTGGATGAATATTTGGAGAGAACTGTTGTTAGGAGATATGAGGTTGAGGGGATTCTTTACAATATTCATGGGGAACATGCAACTCGTACACAGATGATTTCGGAAATTGTTTACGAGATAACTGATGAGATGACTGAGGAAGAAATAAAGAAACTAAGGAAGTCAGCAATGAAACGTGAGAGACCAGAGCAAGTACATACATTTCCAAAAGATAAAGATGGAAACTTACTTGTCCCGCTTGGGGGTAAACGCGGCTATATTATGGGTGCTTTAAGAGTAGCTTTGTACGATTTATACAAGGATCGGCTTCAGGATCGGCGATGGGAAGGGTACGGGCTTGCAACAAACATTGAACATGGAATTTTCATATATCCAGAGTGGGTTCCAGTAGGTAAAAAATTCAGTAATCCACCTGACCAACCAAAACGATATTTAGTTCAAACTGCTGGGATTTCAAAAGGAGTAATAACAGTCTACTATGATTACGTAGAGGAAGCCCCTTTCAAAATAACGATAGACATTACAAATCGAAAAATACCAGAGCATATCTTCTTGGAAATGCTGGCGCATGTCCAAAGACTTGGAATAGGGCCAAAGGGAAGAGGAAGAATTAAATTCACAAAAGTAGTAAAAACAATCGACAGAGGATAAAAGCAATTATCTTTTCTTACCTCGGCTTGACTTGACCCGTCTTTACTACTCTCGTCTTGACTCTGGGGGTTATTAAATATAGTTAGAAGCAATTTACTCCTCTTAACTTGACTTAACCTGGCTTATCTCCTCACGCCCTTACCCGACTTCCCTTTTCTTGACTTCGCTTAACTTTACTCTGGGGCGGATATTAAATGAGTGAACACAACGAGAAAGTTAATGAAATAAAGAAATTATTTACAAAACTCAAACTACCAAACCTTCCACCCCACATCGTTTACTGCAAGGCATATAGACCTGATGCTTGTACACGTATCGATCACGGCTTCATTGTTATAGAGTATATTAACTCTGTTGACAGGTTTAACTGGGATATTGGTGGATTAACACTGCTTTTACTTCATAAAGATATAATTGATTATGCTGTAGCAGTTTTAAGCGAAAAAGTATACAAAGAGTACAAGGATTTACTCATAAAAATAAAAAAGTATAGAAACCCCATACTGGAGAAACTTGTAATTCTGAGAGAAGACGAATTAGAGAATTGGTTGAGGGAGAAGAAAGAACAATCGAAACTATGGAAACCGGAAGAACTTATAGTGAAATAATTCCTCTACACTTCAGTCGCATTTTAACCACCACCTAACTAATTACTTTATAAACCTCTTTCTCAAAAGCTTTGAAATTGTAACGACCGTTGGTCTTCCGAAAAGAACCATTTTTCGGAAGTATTTTTCACTGCTCTACGGCCTGTTTCTGGCCTGCCCGGGAAGCCATTACATTTCATTACAATATTGAAATCCCACATATGGTCATGATTTGTGGATTCAACTTTGTAATGAAATTTTCTGAGCGTTTTTAAAGGGTAATAACGGATTTTATCGTGACTACAACTGTTTTGGAGGTCGATGCTATGGGTAGAACTAGAAGGTGTGTTAGATACAAGATTGTTGAGGCACCAGTCTGTGTTGACTGGGAAGTTGATCCAAAGACTGGGAGAAGAAAATGTGTTAGAAAGGAGATCAGAAAAGTTAGGCGTTGCGCAGACTACGAACCAGTATAACTTATTTTAGGTGATTAGAGTGGCTAGACAGCGTAGAATTCCACCTGGCGGAAGTAAATGTGTGTATAATCCTCGAAACAAAGTGTACTATCTTGTTCAATGTGACAAAGATGGGCGATGTAAAATAGTGAGGAAATGTACTGATGCGGATATTAAACGTTACGGGGTTGTTGAATGAGGCTTCGCAGAAAACCGAAGGATGCTACGGGGGAACTTTGCATAACTCTCAGCGATGGAACAACGATATGCAAGAAGGTTCGGTGTAAATTTGATGAAAAGAAGCAGCAGTTTGTCTGCGAGGGATAATATCATTATTATTTTATAATTTTATAGGTGGTGTAGATGGCTAGGGTGAGGAGGAAAATCTGCACGAGACAGAACGGTGTTTTAGTATGTAAGGAAATCGAAATGGAAACTGATGTCTGGGGAGAAGGAGCATTTGACAGTGTTAATACCTGTGTTTCAAGGGCGAAACAACTTCTCAAAGAGGGTAGGAGTTACGCTGAGATTATTCAACAGTTGAATATTCAGCGGGTTTGGCGTAAAAACATGGATCCTGAGAAATGCAGAACCATTACGCAATGCATGAGAGAAGTTGCAAAAATGACAGGACACGATCCAAGTAGAATACATGATATTTGTGGGTGATTAAAATGAGGGAGAGGTTCGTTAAACTTAGTATAACTGCGGCTGTGCTTTTAGCAGTCGCTCAGACATTTGGTTTCAGCGAGGATCAGCTTACACCGATACTTGAAAACATTGCAGCAAAACTTACAACGTTTTTCCATCTGCCAGCATGGTTCCTGCTATTTGTTTTCACGGTAACGTTCACGTACATAGTTTACACTATTTCGCTGCGGGCCTTAAAATGGATGGTCCCGTTTTTATGGGCCTTTATAGTTGTTTGGTTTATCCTGTATAATGTTGGAGTTATCCCGTTTATTGAAAAATTCTTAGGGGTGAGTATAACGTGAGGATTAAAATGTTGGGAATACAAGTGAAAGAACTGTTGAAAATACTGGCGTTGATCATATTTCTGACTTTTATTAGTGCTGTTGTTGCTGCGGAGATTTCAGAGTCATTGATTCCAGCAATCGTAGCTGCGATAACAAGTTTTATCAGCACTGTTACGCCGATCGTTGAGAAGTACAAGTCGGGGATAATTGCATCGGCCGTAGCGTTGATAATGGGTATCTGGGGAATATTCGGAACAGTGTCATATGCTTTTAACTTGCCATTCGCGGCACACTACTATCAGGTGGCGGGATGGGGAGCTACAACGGGCGTAATTATATTACCGTTCATAATCGGTCTTATTTCAAACCTAGTAAGCCAAGAGGCAAGCATGGCGGAAAACATGGGTGAAGGCTTTATTGCAGGAGCGGTTCTACTGACGCTTTCTTGGCTTTTTGCACCGGACACGGTTGGATCAATGTTGTCGACTTTCGGCGATGCTTTCATGAAAACAATAGGTCTACAGTTTGGAGCAATAACAGGCTACATTACGCCGATTTTCGGCCTAATGTTTGTGTTCATACTACAGGGCATAATGGCTATCCTAGGTGCAGCAGTAGCGGAGTGGATCTCGCCAAGCTAAAACGGAGAGTGATTTACAGTGAGGCTCAGTGTGGAAGTGATACTGCTGCTTACAGTAGGGATCGTTGCTTACACTATTTTATCTACCTATGAGCCTCTACTATTGCCGTACTGTACTTTTTACCTGCTGCTTACTATTGCCTGTAGCTTTGTTATCTTCCTCTTGGAAAAATCATTTCCAATAGACAAGCCTAACTACATGATTGCTCAGGCCGCAGCGTACAGTTTCACAGCGATGAGCCTGATAGCATCTGTTTTTACAATACTTTCAGCATACAGAACGTTTGCCATTGTCGAAGAAATAAACGCGTTGTATTTTGTCTTGGTGGCTCTCGGAGAGGATCTCTTCACCTATGGTTTACCCTTAGCCTTGGAGAAACATACTCCGCTGGGAAAATTAGTTTACCCCGTTTTTTTGGGGCTATTTGCAATACTGCATTACCCATCTTATGGTGATGTAAAATTATTGTTGCAGCCTTTCCTAGCCGCGTGTGTAAACATGTATCTTGTTAAGAAGTATAGGAATGTGGCCGGTGTCGTTGTCGGCCACATGTTAACGGATATCATGCTAACAAGTTTAACGGGGTGATCTCATGAAGAAAATATTTGAGAATTGGGGGAAAATCGTAGGAGTAACAACAGGAATACTGTTAGCATTTAACGTGGCGGTTTACTACGGCATGCAGATCGGCTTCCCATTTGGATCAGAGCTGCTGGGAGAGAAATGGTACTACTTGGCTTTACAGTTCTGCGTGCAATTTGCGTTAGGCTTGGTGTTTCCACTGCTCTTTCCAGTGTTCAGCTTCACGTTGCTGTATATTCAAGGCCGACCGATAAGCGATTTGTTGCTATCTGTTTTAAAGGAAAAAACAGGAGTTCTGAGTTATCTATTGGTTCCAGCAGGCATTTTCCCAGCTGTCGTTGACGGTTTCATAATTCAAGCATTTGGCCTGTTACTCGGTATGTTCATCGGTAGAAAATTCGGTTTTAGGAGGGTGATGCCATGAGAAGGAAACTATTGGCTTTAACAATTATTGCTTTACTCGTAGCGGTGGCATCAACTTACTTCTATTTCGCGGCTAAGGCACAGGGATATGCTGCGATCAGATCTGAGAACTTCATTGGGACGGTTCAAACAGCATTGTATCTTAACGTTACGGACAAGTACGGCAATGTGAGAACGATCGTTTTGACACCGTCCTACAGGCAATATGCGGTTTGGACACCTGTAGGGGAGGCCCAAGAGGGCACGCAGATAACGGGAATCACGGTAACGTTGGATATTTTGACTTGGGGTGTTGCATTAAAAGATGTGGATCCAACATCCGCAACAAGATACTATGATGTAAATGCTCAGGTAAACATGACTTTGCGGAAGTGGACTAGTTACTCAACGGCAGAAGAGGCTATGAGGGCGTTTTATTCCGAGATTGAAAGAGGTAAAACAGAGGAAGAAGCGTACACATACGTTACGGCGATGATGGGCCAATGGGGAAGCTGGACAGAAAATTACGATGCAAAAACATCCAGCTACTCTTCAGATAGTCTAAGATACAGGGCAACTAAAACGTTTAGCTTTACGATTCCAAGTTTGACAAGTGGCGAAGAGGATACTGTTTGGGCGATGGAGTTCCTATTTGGATGGAAAGTTAATGTCAATGGAACCGCTATTGCTGGAAACCCTGTTGAAGCATCGACATCCGACATGTACTTAGCTAAACCAGAGAACGAAGCTTACATAATAAAATTGAGGATTATTCGGACAGAGTGGGTTGGATAAGTGTCTCTGTCTCAGTTGGTATAGCCACTAGTGCTTGGGTTCCACCACAGCTGTACAATATAGCTCCTGTACTGATTGATACTGTAACTAAGCTGTTAGCGTTGCTGCAAATGGCTTTGACAACTGTTATCTTGGTGGAAAGGGTTAGAAAATGAAGATCGGTGATGTGATTGAGCCTAAAAGCAAGGTTGCCATTGTTGAAGAGTACTTTAAGGCAGCATGTTTATTTTTTGTTAGTTAGCACCATCGCTATTTCTACTGTTTGGCTCCTTTTTGTTTTAGGTGATGTCTACAGATTTGCTTGGTGGGATGATGCCTGGAAAACTGTTAGCAGCTTTTTCTCAGGTGCAGGGGAGAAGATCTTAGAGACTATATATGATACATTGGATCAGTTGAAGTCTTATGCTCAACAAGGTGTTAATGATGTATGGACTTGGCTGTTATATGCACTTTTCTTCACGCCCTACGACATCTACTTTTTCGCCCTGGGCATTTTACTCGGACTGTTAACAACTAACTCACAGCTACTTAACAGCTTGGGGGTTCTGTTAACTTTAAGGAGAATTGCTGGAGGTTGGCTTAGCGGTGCAGAGTGGGCCGCTATCGGAGTGGCAATCGGACTAGAGCTGATACCTTTAGGCGAAGATATCACTATGCTGCCAATTGTTTGGATGATCCTGTGTGCGAGGACAACACTATTTCTTGCGTTAGGAAACTATTTTGGAAGCTTTCTAAGGGATGCTTTCGGTACGGGTAGAGGGATATTCTCGATAATTATTAAAATTGCAGGCTGGATCGGTCTCTTTCTAGCTTTGCTCGATATTCTAGGGTTTGGAATGTTGAATTTAATCCCTTGGGCTAGGACGTTTTTCGGAGTAGGGGTGCCTTAAGTGAGGAAAGGCATCGCAATAATATTGGCTCATATTCTTTTAATTCTGTTAGCTGTTACTCTCTTTCTCCCAGCTTATAATTTTTCATTCTCATCTGATAATTTTAATGTTAATGCAACTTTAATCCCGCAAATAAATGATAGAAAAACAGAAGAATACGCATGGTATCAATCGGGTTCATCAACATATATTGAGGATTTTGAGGATTCGTCGCATGGTTTCACGGAGTCTGTGCCAACTCAACCGAGTACAGTGTTGCATGCAACTGATATTTACAGTTATGAAGGCTCATTAAGTGGTACTGTGGAGGATACGTATAGCTATGACGGTGAAACTCTTAGTGCTTATGATGAGGGTACGACTGCCACTGCTTCAATAACTCTGCGAATAGATGTTTCATCGATAGTTACGGGTAAGTCCTATGAAATCAACTGGTACACTTCTGCGTTTTCACGTAATCTTCACGAAAAAACAATACGCATCGACCTCCTCGATTCAGCGGGCTCCGTGATAACTACGCTTGCTCTTAACTCTTACAGTGGCTCGCTTACTCAGACAAAGGGAAGTGAGTATTACGTTCAGCTGTACATTTACGCATACGATGAGGTAAGTACCACCACAATAGGTTCTGCAGGGGTTTCCGTCGACTGGTTTGAGATTGACGTTCCGAGTTATGCGGTTGGTGAAATAAGACACGACTCTTCTTATCCTTATGTAGTATATGTCGCTTCGAAAGCAGGCACAACGAGTGAAAATGCGGGTTTTTCTCCCTTATTTGATTTAGGGTATCAACTGTACGGTTACCAAGCGGCAGACATCATAAATACGACAGTTACGGGCACGTATACTTTCGTGCATGAATGGGACTTTGCGGACATAGAGGCGGGCACAGCAGTTATAGACTTCTGTATCTTCGTCAACTACGTGACAATCAACAGCACCCTTGCCAACTACATTAAATTAGGCGTGGAGTACATTTATACGTCCGGTACAGTGCAGTACGTCGTCTATTTCGCACCGGGAGAAACCGGCACACTCGAACAAGGCAGCAACTACATCATGTACCGTACATCCGTCAAAACGCTGTGGATAGGTCTCAAAACATTCAACAATAAACAACCATCGGAAATTATAACCGTAAGCGGCTCGCTACAGAAGTTGAGAGTAAAAGTGGAGTTCTCGACTACTGGTACCTTGGGAACCGATGAGCCTCGATGCGACTTCATAGTTGATTGGATAGGTGCATGGACGCCGCAAGAAGACCAGATAAACAGCATTAAGTACTCGCTGTTCTACGAGATAAGCCACAAGGGGTTTGAAAATATTACGATAGCCACTGTGCCGACGCTTGACTACGATGAAACTGCGTATAAACACGTGTTACTGTTTTACGATACGAGATACTATTGTTACAGCTGGACAGAGGTTGATGAACTCTACACTTACTTTGAAAAGGCGTTACCGCAGTTAGGCTACTCGGTTGAACGTGTCGATGCCGATGAACTGAGGAACTACATGGAAAGCGGGGCAAAAGTCATTGTCATAATTGCTACGAAAGTCCCTGACACTGTATTCGACGCAACGGACAATACGTTAATCAAGAACTGGCTCAGGAACTCTGGAGGAGTTCTTGTCTACATCGAGTCATGGATAGGGTATAAGTACGGTCTTCCAGACGGCACGCTTGCATACGACTATAGAGACGGGGACGACCATGCGGTTGGTGTCGATATTAACAACTGGCGGTACGGTATGAATGGAGACGGTAGTTACAGTGTTAGATTCAATGTTACACCTCTCGCAAGGTCACTTGGCATTAATGTTATTGCTTTCAATTCAACACGGTGCAGACCAGTCATAATAGACAACTACGAGAGCCAAGAACCCGAACAAAGATATTTGCTTTTTGCATGGGACAGAAGGGTATGTCCAGACAGTGAAGGAAAAACTCTACGTGTAACAACAGTTGCTCTTGGCTGGTTTAAGTTCGGCAACGGTTGGGGACTAATACTACCCGACAGATACGACGAATTAAGAAAAATCGGCATTGATGCAGATGACATAGTTAAAATGATTGCAGTTGCACCTTTCCGACAGAAGAAAGACGTAACAAACATACAGGTCTGGAACGACGGTTACATCACTACGGATGTGTTTCACGATGATAGTTTTACGGAGTGCAACTCACCAGACCAAGAAGACCCGACATATGGTGCGGGGGAAGATTTCTCCGATGTAAGTGATTGGAGTTGCACGTCTGGGAGTACCCTTTCAACTGATGGCGACATTGGAAAATGGACGATACCTACAACGTCCGCTTCGGGGAACTGGTACCTATGGTGGAACATGGACTGGATTAATGTGTATAACTATCCGTTCATTGAGATTAGATGTAAAAGCACAGGTACGGCAGCTGCGGGTGTTATTTTAAGAGTACCTGTAGATACGGATGGAGACGGAGTACAGGACACAACTGTCGACGATAATTTGAGAATTTTTGCTGAACACAATACTTGGTACATAGTTCACATAAACTTGTACGGATACCTCCTCAGCAACGGCATAACTCCAAGTAGTTCAACTCAGGTGAAGATACAGTTTAGAAAATGGTTAGGCACGGGTGTCGATTTCACGTTATATCTTGATTGGGTGCGTGTCTACGGTTATAACGGCTACACGCTTTACAGACCCAACGGAGCCGATAGATACGACACCATATACAGTGACGGTGATACGATAACTTTACAGATAACAACGGAAGCAGACGGTGCGTGGGATATTGCTGGACTTTATAGTTCATCAATTACGGTTTCAGCAGGGGACTGGTGTGAAGCAAGAGTAAAATATGAGGGAAATAATCCCGCAAAGTTCTTCATAAGGTACTGGAACAAAACGGCAGGCACAAACATTATTATTATCGATTGGGAGCCGAGTTCATCGACCGATTGGGTGATTCTTAGAGGGCAGTTTCCCTACTCTGGAACCGTAACGCTAGAAATCTTGAACCACGAATACTCAGTAAGCCCGTCGTGGACAGAAACACAAAAATTTATTATCGACTACATTAAAATCGGCTCAAAGGGTGACTGGCGTCCTATCTACGAGTTCTCCGCATCTAAGTTCTACGATAATCCGTATTGGCATTTTTATGATAGTTTGATTTCTCCTAAGTGGAATCTGCCTGAAAATGTTCCTGTTGGCGTTTATCAGTATCAAATTGGAGTTTTAATTCTCATATGGGGCTATAACTATGTTGATTCAGACTACATGTATAAGGTTCAGCAGGTGGATGTCGCAACGATAAGAGCAATTCACACGTATTCGTGGGATATTTTCTCATCTAAGCCGTATGTTAAATTGAGTTACGGTTTCACTTGGCCTCCGAACTTAGCGCTAATACCCCTTTCAAGCTGGCTTTTATGGATTTATGCGATATGCCTAGACTTTTTTGTAATCTTTGTGAAGAAAAGACAGCTACATGTAATAGCAACACTCTTGATCCTAGCAGGAATCTATCTGATACTCTAACATCTTCTTTTTGGGATTTCTCATTTTAAGTTACAGTTTTCCATTAGACATTGGTTCCATATAATTTTGTTATCGGCTTAGAGCGTATGTTGTTGGTGATGTGGTGCTATGTAGAAAAGCTTAAATGGTGAAAAAGCATCAACATTAATGAGGTGGTGAACATGAGAATCACAATAACAATCGACGACTACATTTACAGTTGGCTTAGAGGGCTTCAAGGAAGACTTATTTCTGAAACCAAAGAAGACTGGAGTTTCACAACAGTCGTAAACATGGTTCTTGTAGCGGGCATAGCAGCTCCCATGTTTATAGATCCAAAAAAGGAAGAAGAATTCTGGGACATAATTCACTCATTTGTAAAAGACAAAAAAATAACATTAGAAACAGAAGCAATTGTAGATAAAGTAATAGAGGAACTTATTCTAAAGAAGAAGTGAACGTCATCGGGGCCGATGATGATCGGCTTGGGAGAATACAGGACATATGTCCTGTGTGACTGCTCTAGGCCAGGCTGAGGCCCCTCAATATATCTAGACATATGGATGAAATATAAGTATTATCCATTGGATATTATATCATAATACTTTCAAGCTGCTCTCTTTCTCTCTATGCACAGTATTTCCGACAAAATTTAAATTTTGAATGTAAACACGGTAATTCACAGGGTGATACGATGTCAGATTACATCAGAGGAATAGAAGATGCTCTCGAATTCATATTAGTGTTAATCAAGGAATGCAAGGATCTTAAAGAACTTAAGGAAAAAGTAGAGGATATGCTGAGCGACCTCATAGAGGGAAAATACGAGAAACTAAAGAAAATGTTCAAATACGCGTTTACCTAGTTTAACTTAATTTATTATCTTATTATCATTAGTTTGCTTAAAACTCCTAAGACTTCTAAAACTGCATTACGTAAGGCGGTTGGTACGTGTTATTAAAGCAACAACATTTAAATATTTGAAATATGGATGAGACATAGGTGAGACAAAATATGCAACATTGGTGATACAATATGTGTAACATAGATGAGACAAAATATGATACAAAAGTGAGACAGTATTTGAGAAGATCACCCCGTGCGCGAGCAATACTTCTCGCGTTGGAAGACGGGGCAAAAAGCATTACCCAACTCATGAAGGCGGGTGTTCAGCGACCAACTGCGTATCGTATTCTTAAAAGGCTTGGGGAATTGGATGTTGTTGAGCGTAGTGCCAATGGGCTTTTTAGGCTGAAAAACAAAAATATCATTGGTTTTGTCAAGGAGTTAGAGTTACAGCTACCTATTAGTTCCCTAAAAATGAGTAGCATTGTTCGTTCGCTATGTAATCTCCATAATGAACCCTTGGGTGACGTATCCGTTAGTATGACACATGATCTAAACTTCTTTGGTCGAAGCGACTATAGTTCGCTTCCTGTCATTGCTCCATTGGCTCAAGGAATAGTAGCCTCAATGTTCCTCTCACTTCAGCACGTATGGCCTAGGAAATCATTAAGTGATATTGCGAGCAGATTTTGGAAAGTAGATGGCAGGGTAATTGTGGAACTGATGATTAGGCGCAAACTAGCAAAAGTCGAGGGGATTTATCTCAAGTCAATATCCGACAGTCCCCGTTTTCCTCTGGAGAGAGGAGGTCACTCGATTTATCAAGAGCTTAGCGCTAAAGTGAACAAAGGAGTTGTTGGCGAAGCCATAAGATGTCTGATTTATGATGATTGTAGGCGCATGCTGCTCACGGAGGAAGAATTGGTACACAAGGGAATCAGAGTTAGGGACGCTAAGCTTTCAAGGAGGGATATAAGTGAGGTGTTGAAACTTATGTACAACGAGGGAATCATTAAGAAGTCGACTACCGATTATCTCATCCCAGGGAGGGTATTAAGGCTCTACGGCAAGGAGGCCGAGAAAGCCGTAAACGAGTTGGGCAGCTTAGACACGTTGGCACTTAATATCGCTAAGGATGTGACCTACAGACCTGGAACCTCGGCAGTTCAGATCACTGAACGGTTAAAGAATCAAGGTTTAGACGCGAATATTAAAACAGTCATGGATAGGCTCAATGAACTTAAACGCATAGGTTTTGCCACCTATGTTCCCATTCCAGGGTTACCTGAGGAGAGAGCAGGATGGATAACTGTGTGGAGCCCGGTTTTTAGTGAAGCCAAGAAGTTGCTTACCAGAGAGGACGAGAAAGCCATGATCGAGGGATTGGCACTTAATAGGGCGGCAGCTATGGCCTTCCTCAGTTTCCACTGGCCAGAACTTTATAAGGCCGATATTAAGCCCATAAAGGTGCTCGACTACATCTCAAAGAAGCGTGAAGCAACGTTGGACGAGATAGTGGACGCGTTTGCAGCAGATAAAATGGGTGCTCTGCAGCTCGGTATGTTGTTCTCGGATCTTAGAACTTGCGGTTTCATAGCTTACGACCCTAACGACCGTATAGTCAGAGTGAGAGAACCCAAGAACTTCGATCTAGTAATTATGACTGCCCGGAAGCTCGATGAATCCCCGGTTTACGAGCTAGAGAAGGTGAGCAAAACCATGCCCAAGCTCGACGGATGGCTGGATCGCGCTGTCGACAGACTTTTCACCAAAGGCAACGGCAGACTTGAAGGAAGCGAATGATGTCCCTGTGTTTTTCTACCCTTATTAGAAATACAAGAGTTTAAGGCGTCTTTCGTAAGACACAGTTAGGTACCTGGAAGTTAGATATTAGATGTATGTAAAAGTACCTAGTCACATATGGCAATGTCTTACGTAACAACGACATAAAAGCGTTACGTAAGACAGTTAATAAGCTTACATGGGATCCTAGGCAAAGAAATATCATTAAATGTCAAGACATAGATCCTTTCCAAAGTTATGACTGCATATAGACCCGTGAATATCTGATTAATAGAAAAAGTGTTTAAATTTTTTCTTGTTTTCTTATCTCACGTATAATGCCTAGAACTTCTTGATAATTATCTTTCACATATTGCTCTCTGTCATGTTCATAAAAATGATTATGAAAGTTTCCGCCTTTTTCCAGTAATTCCCAAAAGAGTTTTCTTTTATCCTCTTCTATATTGCTTCCAACGAAGTTGTATAGTTTTCCGTGATGCCAATCTCTGATTGGGATACGCCTTTTAGCAGCTACAGCCTTAATCAATGCTGTTATAGCGCCCCATACTTTCTCTGCTGCTTGAGGATAATTTTTCTCCTTAAAATATTTCTCAGCTTCCCTTAAGTACTGTTCGTGTATTCTAATGTACAACTCCTCTTTTTCCTTCCATCCCTCTGGGTCATTTCTCTGGATAATAGTCAGTTCTTTTACAATGTCTTCACGTCTCCAACCACTGGACTCTGCAACCTCTTTAATAAACCATTCATCTTCTTCATTTAATTTGCTGCCTTCCCTAATTTTTCTAGCCACTCTCTCAGCATCTTCAGGTAATTGGATAACTTCTTCTTCAAACGGACTAGTTACAGTTTCGGCTATAACTTCCTCGATCTCACTAACAGAACCACTAATGGCAATGTATGGGATTTGGACTGTAGCTGCTAAACGGTATGGGATTTGGACAACCTGCTTGGTTCGAATTTTCAAACGGTATTTATAATGTTGTTCAACTGTTTTTTCCCAACTTAGAGGAAAAAGAACTCCTTCCCCTTCCACCACTATCTGTGCTAGCGCTTCCACTACTTTTGCTCCTCCTCAATTCGTTTCAAAGCATCAGAAAGTTTATCTTTAAACCTTTTTGCAACTTTTGCATTCATTACAAGGCGAAGCTGAATTTTCGCGGTTCCTTGATAATTAACTGGCACTCCAGACCCCCTTCCTTTAACCCTAACCTTCAAATCAAATTTGATAATGTCAATTAATATATCGCCAGAAATGGGGAGATGGGTTACAATAACATCGTCTACATGCCTCTCTTCGAAATCCTCCGTGTAACCAATCTCTAACCATTCTTCTTTTTTCTCTTCTTTCTTCTTTCCCTTACTCATTATCTTATTCCTCCAATTTTCACTTCCTAACTAATACACTAGTTACACAACGATACCGCGGCTATAAATAATATTATTGATGAAGATTATAAAACTTATAACCACCATAAAACTCAGGTAACAGTTATTACGTAAGACAACTATTCACCCAAAATCTCATCAATCTTAGCTAACCGAAGTTAAAGCATTAAAAATTCTAAGAAACCTTGTTTTCATCCTAAGTACTTACATATCTTAGCTACTGGTAGAAATCTAGCCTTTGCCACATTATTAAGCTCTTTCTTAAGTTCTTCTGCAATGTTCTTAGCTTGTTCTATCAGATCATTACCTTTCTTAACATATTCATCTAGTTGAGCACCATATTTCTTAAGGACTTCATAGATGATATCAATAACAAATCTCTCGCCATACTCTTTCCAATCGCTCGGAGTAATTTTACCAACACTATATGCTCCTGCTCTTAGAATGCCAGAACTCTCAAGTTCAACTCTCAATCCCGTAGCATTATATATGCTAGCTACATCGTCACGTTCCAACTGTGCAAATAACCGATTTTCATCTACTATGCGACGTACCACTACTTCAAGCAAAACAAACAGCACAAAAGTCCTAAAGTAATCAGGAATAAGTCCTGGCAACCTAGGAGCAACTTCGTCTTTTATCATCTTTTGTATATTTTCTGAAAGTATCTGCTTAAGACCATTAACATCCCTGTTATGTTGCGCTACATTTTTACATAAGTTGTCTATTTTATTAAGTACCTCACCAGCTCTACGCCAGTGATTTCCAATGTCATCTACTAAATCACCATATAATGATTTAATCTCATTATAGTGCTCACATAACGGAGCCCTTATATGCATGTATAAGACATAAGTTTCAACTATTCCACTACTGACCCTATTAGTGAAGTATGCAGGTTCCTTATTCAGTTTGTCAGTAAAGGCTTGTGCTACTTTATTCAAGTCCTTAAGATGCTTCTCTATAGCGTTCCCGAAAAGCCTATATATCAGACCGATTCCCCGTATGGAGATACCGATGAGTATCGCAGATATAATAGGTATACATGGATTAAGCACGTTGCGAATTTCCTGTGAATACGGTATATGACTGATCAGGGGATCGAAATTTACCGTGAATACTAAGAATAGTACAACAAGCCCTAATGCTATGAAACCCCGACTCTTTTTAACAACGGCTAACAGTAGGCCCATTTTATCCCCCTCAACAATCCCTCCTTTTCATTATTCACCTAAAATCTCATCTATTCTTTCGAGTAGCTCAGCTATTTTGTTACCTTTCTCGGTTAGATATAAATGGTGCCGGCGAGGAATATCTTTTTCTTTTTCTATTTTTACAAGTCCTAGTTCAACGAGATACTTAATGATTTGACCTGTAGAAGTGGATGACCCTCCCCTTTCTTCTATTAGTTTTCGTACATGAATTCCCGGGCTTTTATATAAAATCAATAGAATTCTGGGAATTATTGGGCTTTTAAAAAGATCTTCTAGCTTCATGGTGTACCACAGTTACGTACTACGATAACATAATATGTAAAATTATGTAGTATGTTGCTGCGTTATTACTACACGTAACATTTTATTTTCCTTCGTATACGGTTTCTGCCCTTGTTTTGATACGTCCTTGGAGGTCATCTGGTTTTGGGATTTCTTCAACTACCTTTAATAGTCCGTGGCAAATAACATGGAATAACCGCCGTATATCGTCTTTTCTCCTAGCCCCTATAAGTATGCTTCCTTCTTCGAAGTATACATTTTGAGGTGTAATTTTTCGTAGCCATTCTACAAAAAGCGTGTTACCTATGGACTCAACCAAGAATTTTTTCTTGTAAGGTTCAGTTCTTTCACCAAGTTCAAGAACGTATCGTTCTGGTTTTATAGCATCTTTTACGTTTCTACTTGGAGCATTTGCTGCAACGGTAAGAGCATCGCCAATCATTTCTTTCCAATCTCTACGATAAAGTACATACGCATCAAACACGGTATCCCTTACAAGAGGATCAACACCAACTTCAACCCTTCTTACGTAGTTGTGAGTTCTCGCAAGATTAACTATCCATTCATAAACCTTCTTCATTCTCTCTTCGATTAAAACCCCGTTTTCATCGAAAAGATATTCAGCAAAATCTTTTTTCGGACCATCCAGAACATCCAAATACATGTCACCATAGGTTTTCCTCCAGTTCCCCTCGTTAAAACAAGTAGCAACTGTGGGCACCCTATCTTCTACGAAGCCTAGGTTTCCAGAAAACTCAACTATAGTGCTAAAGGGATCCACCTTAACACTAGCTATAATATCGTTTTTATAGGCATATACCTGTCCGTCAATATTTCTCATAAAGTGAATCTTTCCACCCAACGTTTTAGAGGGGCCTTTCTTCCATATAGTGACTTTCTCAGGTTCAAATATTCCCAGTTTTTTTGCAAACGAAACGAAATCGAGAAAAACCTCTACTCTCCGCGCAGCAACTTCTCTGGGCGGCATCCCCAACTTGGCAAGCGAAACATAAACCCCCATCTTAACCCCCTCCCAAATAATATCTACGCACCAGTCTTCTATTAATCTCTTCTTCTGTAAAACACCTTACTAAAAGACCCTTTATCTTATATCTATCTCCTGTATTTACAATAACTAGGTATTTTTCTTTGTCTCTTTTGAGTCCATACATTTTTCTCATACTCTTCACTATCAGCACTAATTCATCCACCTTATACCCTTTATCCCTTAACCTATTTAGTGTTTTCGTCAGCGAATTTTCAACTTTACGAATATCAGTTCCCTTCTTTTCCACAAGAAGATGCTTACAACGAAGAGTATGACAATAGAGATCAGAACATTGCTCATTTACAGAAATATTCAAAAGTTTGCGGAGATCATCCTCATAGTATATCTTGTTTCCCCAGAGTTGAGTTACAAACCTCCTCAAAACGCCATTTGTTCTTCTTCTGCCACCCAACCCCCTTATCCTCCCAACATATCTTCCGTTATAATCTTAGATATATTGCTGGCAGAGGATGATATAGTTTAATGCCTTATACACATATCATATCTCCTGTGTAATAACTATAACTTTTCACGACATTCATCAATATTATAATTTCGTAAGACACTTATTCACCCAAAATCTCATCAATTTTAGCTAATAATTCTCCTATCTTTTTACCCTTCTCGGTGGGATAAAGAAATTTTCTTCTGGGAGTCCCGCTTTTCTCTCTTTCTATTCTGATTAAATTTAGTTTTTTAAGGTCTTTTATTGCATTTAAAACCGCATTAGGAGATCCTGAAACCAGTTTATATACTTCTCTTACATATACACCTGGGTTTTGGTAGATTGCAAGAAGTGTCTCGAGTACTACACCTGTTCTGAATGCTCTTAATCGCATTTCTTTTCACAGTCCATGATATGTAACGCATAATATGTATAGTTTTGTTATTCAACTTCAGATTGATAACCCATAACATTTATAAGCACCATAGACAATATGGTATTTGATACACATTGAATAACAAGTAACAAGGGATCAAACATGAGCCGAGACTACACGACAATTTGCATAAAACCAGACACAAAAGAAGAATTGGACCTATTTATCGAGTACTTTGGATCCACAATTGCTAAATTCTCCAAAAAGACTCTTAAAAAGCTAACTTACGATGATGCAATCAAGTTTCTCCTCAAAAACGTGAAGGTCAATCCTGAAATCATTAGTAAAATGAGAGAATTGGAGGCTCAAGCTTATTAAAAGAAAAGAAAGGAGGGATGTCGGGCTATGAATAGTCTCTCCTCTGAAAATAAAAAGTTTTCTGATGTGTTGGCTAGGTTGGTAGGGTGTGTTTTGCGTTCGGCTCTTTGTGAAGAGTTAGATTTGGCGAAAAGCACACTTGAACTGTATGCCAGAGTTTTCGAAGAGCCCCAAGAATACATCGACGACTACGAATTGATTTTAGAAGATTTGAAGATGAGGGATTTCGGCGAAGAAGAACGTGAAGCGATTGCTTCTTTTCTAAGGAAAATCATGGAGGAATTATCATGAATGTTGCAGATTTGTTAAGTGAGATTTGGAGGCAAAGCGACCTCCTAGAGATGAAAATCGACGACATCAAACAAAAAGCATCTTGGAACCAAGGAAGAACAACACGAGTTAGTGTAGAACAATGTAATCAACTCCTCCAATTCACTTCCTCAATAAAGAACCTCGTTAAGCAAATCGAAGAGATAATCGGCCTGAGGAGGTAAGGATCCATGACTGTTAGTAAATATGATCTTCCTGAAGACATCCGGCTGAAGCTTGAGAGTTTTATTGAAGAACATGGAATTCTACAGTATTGGATTGAGGTTAAACCTGTGATTTTCTGCGGTAAGTCTCGATGCTTAAAGTGCAGGGTGCAGAAGAAAGGCCATGAAGGGCCCTTCTACTATGTTCATTACAGGGATGGCAATGGAAAACTGAGAACAAAGTATTTGGGGAAGCCTAAGTCTCAGCAAGTGTCTTACGAAACACCCAGGAAATTACGTAAGACAGATGAGGCATCGCTTTGCGAAGAATGTGAATGGTTTGAAGATAATAGGTGTTCGTGGCAGGAAAATGCAGCTATTTTTACCTGCCATTTCCAACCGAAAAAGAAAGACAACTGTTCTCAAATCCCGGGGTTAAAACCCAGCAAAATCAAAGTAACTCCTCAGGAAGCAATTGTTAATTCTCTCATTTTAGAAGCTAGAAAGAAGATGACGAGAGGCCAAATTTATCACAAACATAAAGACTGAGGGAGAGGCTATGTCTTACGTAATACCGGTACTACGTAAGACACCTAAAGTAACCCGTAAGACAATCAATAAGGCTCTTAGGCTAATATGTGAGAACAGGGTTTACCCCTATTTTATCTCTGATTTTAAAGCTGTAGGCTTCGTTAAGGGAGACCACGGATTCTACCACGTTATTGTTTATTCTGATGGCCGCTGGGCCTGTGAATGTGATTTTGGAATCTACAGGAAAAACGATCATATTTGTTCTCATGCTTTTGCTTTGTTTATTGTTTGGGGGAATGTGGATGTTGAGGGGTCGTAAATGTGATTTCTGTGGGAGGATTGTTCGAGACTACTTTACAGCTTACTATCACATCCTGAGAAGGAGGATCACCATTTGCTCATCCTGTCTTAAGAAATACACTCCTGTAAACTGGAATGGTTTGAAAAATGAAATTCAAAACCTGTTTTTGGAGATGGTGAAAAATGGAGATACCTGAACTTCCTCTTGAGAAATGCGAAAAATGCAAGTATCACGGCATTGCAAAACTCGGCCAATATGATGAACATGTATGTTTGGCAACAGGTGAACTCACCTTACTAAAAGACGTTGAGAAATGTCCTTTGGAAAAGGAGGAAAAAGAGGAAGTAAAAGAAACTGCCCCCGTAGAAATTCCTTTTGAAACTCTGAAAAATATCGCGGAGAAGATTGAAGCCGCTTACGATATCCTTTTGAAGATCGGTAATGTTGTCTCGCAAATTACGGTTACATTCGACACAGA
>QMYO01000003.1 GCA_003662715.1 Candidatus Bathyarchaeota archaeon
AATTCGTAGTGTTGTATATTTTTGGATGCCATTGAAAAAGAAAACCGCGAACAAGAGTGTATTTGTTCGCTTTGAGCCGGAAGGGAAAAAATTAGAGGTTAAATTAGGATCAACAATACTTGATGCTGCGAAAACAGCCGGAGTGAGGATTAGGTCTGAATGTGGAGGTCAAGGAAAATGCGGAAAATGCTTAGTTATCGTAGAAGATCAATCCAAGTTAAATTCAATTTCTAATGCGGAACGACAACATATATCCGACGACAAGTTAAAGCTTGGATACCGGCTTGCGTGTCAAAGTATTATTGGGGGAACCGTAACGGTATTTATTCCGCCTCAAAGTAGGCTAGAAACCAGAAAAATTCAAACTGAAGGGATGGAAAGATCAGTTGAATTCAATCCGGCCGTCAAGAAGATTCACATAATTTTGCCTAAGCCTGAACTACGGGATATAACTCCTGACTTTGAAAGGCTTTGCATCGCATTAAAGAAAAAGGGATTTAATAGTTTGGAAATCGATTATAAACTGTTGAAAACTCTGCCAATCTTTTTGAGAAATGCAGAATGGGACGTCACAGTTGCTCTTTGGAAAGGTAAAGAAGTAATAGCGGTAGAAAAGGGAAATACAGTAAGTGACACGTATGGTTTTTCGGTTGATATAGGAACTTCAAAGATGGTCGGATATCTTGTAAACCTTACATCCGGCGAAACTATTTCTGTAAGTTTTACAGAAAACCCGCAAATCGCATATGGAGAAGATATTATTTCAAGAATAGATTATACAGTATCAGAGAAAGAAGGTTTAAAGAAACTCCAGCTATCAGTAATTGAGGCTATAAATTCTCTTATTAAAGAAACTTGCCTGGACGCCAATGTAAAGCGAGACCGAATCTATGAAATTACTGTTGTTGGTAACACAGCGATGCATCACATTTTTTTGGGAATATCTCCCAAGTACCTTGCGGTTGCACCTTATGTTCCCGCAATCAAACGATCTGTTAACGTAAAAGCGGAGCATTTAGGTCTTAAAGTAAACCCGCTCGCCAATGTTTATGTCTTGCCAATAATCGCTGGCTTTGTTGGAGCTGACGCGGTAGCGGACGTTTTGGCGACTGGAATTTATGAGACGGATGATATGAACTTGCTGATAGATATTGGAACTAACGGTGAAGTTTTTGTAGGAAATAGAGAGGACATTGTTTCATGTTCATGTGCTGCTGGGCCAGCCTTTGAAGGAATGCACCTTGAGCATGGCATGAAAGCAGTAACGGGGGCTATTGAAAGTTTAAGGATAGACCCCAAGGACTATGGAGTGGAATACAAAACTATAGGTGATGCTAAACCAATAGGGATATGCGGTTCGGGAATGATTGACGCCGTCGCTGAAATGTTTAAATGCAGAATAATTGACAGTCGTGGACACTTTAACAAAAACATTCAAACAGATCGCTTACGCCGTGAAAACGGTCAACCAAAATTTGTTATTGCTTGGAAAGAGGAGTCTGGAACCGAGTATGACGTAACAGTCAGTCAGAAAGATGTTCAAGAAATTTTGCTGGCAAAGGCAGCAATACATACAGGAGCCGCTATTTTAATGAAGGAGAAAAAGGTAAGGGAACAAGATATAGATCATGTATATATTGCTGGAGCTTTCGGAGGGTATTTGAACCCAGAAAGTGCGAAGTTTATTGGATTGATTCCCGATGTTGAAGTAGATAAGATCAATTTTGTTGGTAACACAGCAATATCAGGAGCGAAAATATGTCTAATTTCAGCGAATATGCGGGACGTAGCCGAGAAACTTTCAGAGAATATTCGCTACATTGAGTTAACAACCCGTCCAGATTTTCACGGAGAATTTATCAACTCATTATCTATTCCGCACCGAAACTTGAAAAAATATCCAAGAGTAGCGGAATACTTTAGAAAAGCTTATTTCTAAACTTCTAATTCATAACAAATCTCTGAGAACATGTCTTCCAAGGGGGATTTGTATGTCCAAGCGTTTATATAGTTATGCGGGAAAGATTCTGTGGATTGACCTAACAGCAAACGTGGCTAAAAAACTCGATACCAATTATAAGTTAGCAAGGGATTTAATAGGTGCGAGGGGCTTTGGAGCCAAGATTCTTTGGGATAACCTAAAACCTGAGGTGAATCCTCTAACCCCAGATAATATATTAGTCATTTCTATAGGTCCTTTAGCAGGCACCACCGCTCAAAGCTTCAGCAGATTCTTCGTAATGTTCAAGTCGCCTTTGACAGGTACCTACTTCAGATCTGTTGGCGGAGGCTATTTTGGTGCTGAAATGAAGTTCGCTGGATACGACGCCATAGTTGTTAGCGGACGTGCCAAAAAGCCCACATATTTATGGATACACGATAACGAAGTTGAGTTTAGAGATGCATCCAATATATGGGGGCTTCTAACTAATTATTCCACAGAGCTTCTACTTGAAGAAACTGACGAGAGCGCACGACTTATAACCATTGGTCCGGCAGGCGAGAAACTTGTAAAGATGGCGTCTATACAAACAGACGATCAGAGAAGCGCAGCGAGAGGTGGTGGAGGAACTGTTTTAGGTTCTAAGAACCTCAAGGCAATCGTGGTGAAAGGTACCAAGAGGAAAGTTGAGCTATTTGATGAGGGACTCTTCAAGGAGACTGTCAAAGAGCAGATAGAAAAATATCGCAAGAGTCCAGCTTTCGAAAATTTCCGAAGCCTTGGAACAAACGGCATAGTTTATCTATTCTATACTCTTGGTCATTTTCCAACATACAATTTCAAGCAACTAGAGCTGGAGAATGTCGACAGGTTTAAACCGGAGACGCTTGAGACTTATGTAGTAAAGTATGGTGGCTGCTACGGTTGTGCAATGGGATGCTGGCAGTTCATGAAGATATCTAAAGGACCATTTGCCGGTCACGTATGGGATAAACCTGAATATGAGACTTACTGGTCACTCGGCGGAGCATTAGGCATAACAAATGTGGAAGCTATAATGTACGCTAACATGCTCTGTGATCTCTACGGAGTAGACACTATATCTACTGGCTCCACTATAGCTATGGCCTACGAGCTCTATGAAAAGGGCATTCTTACAAAGAGAGAGACAGACGGGCTAGAGCTAAATTGGGGCGATCCTGAACCACTGATCGAACTTATCAGAAAAATTGCCTTGAAGGAAGGAATCGGTAGAATTCTGGCTGAAGGCTCAAGAAAGGCGGCAGAGCTAATAGGAAGAGGCGCCGAGAAATATGCAATGCATATTAAAGGTCTGGAGCTTCCAGCATATGACCCTAGGGTTGCCAAGGCTCATGGGCTAAGCTTGGCAACATCACCAATAGGTGGAAGCCACGAGCTCGGGTGGAACAGGTATGAATTATTAGGAATACCCGAGAAAATTGATCCCGTATCACCTGAGGGAAAAGGACTAATTTGTAAGGAGGCTCAGGATGAAACGGCCTTCAATGAAGCGGCTGGAGGATGCAACTTCCCATTATCTAACCTTATGAACTATGATGAATTAATAGCCAAGCTGCTCTACTCGGCAACCGGCGTTGGGGAGTTCAAAGATCCGAAATATCTCTGGATGGTTGGTGAAAGAATATTCAACCTCGAAAGAGCATTTAACGTGAGGGAAAAAGTAACCAGAAAAGATGATACAGTGCCGGAAAGAATTCTGGTAACAACGTATCCGCGCACACCAGCAAAAGGTTCATTATTTGAACTTGATAAGATGCTGGATGAATACTACAAAGCACGCAGCTGGGATATAGAGACAGGAATACCAACTAGAAAGAAGCTTGAAGAGCTCGACCTAAAGTATGTAGCTGATGAATTGGAGCAGTTAGGTTGCTATCGTCCAAGAAATATATCAAAGTGATATAGTATGAGAATACATGTTGAGTTTGTAGGGATGGTTGCGGAGAAAGCCAAAAGAAAATGTGTGTGGTTGGAAACAGAAGTTAACACAACAGTAGAAACCCTTTTTTTTAAAGTTTTTCCATCATTTCTTGGCAAGGAGGTAGCTGAAACGCTTTTTAAATCTTTTTTAAACCGCGAAATAATCGTAGTCGTTAACGGAACTCTAACAACCGAGTTCACGACTATGCTAAATGATGGAGACAAGGTCTATTTTTTCCCGATGGCTTCTGGAGGTTAAAACAGCTCTTAATTCTAAAGGGCATTCAACCAGCGAACTCTTTATTCTTACGGATAATTCGTTCCATTAAAGATATATAGGTTGGCAGCACACAAAAAATGAAGGAACGGTGATTATTATGGAAATTAGAAATGTCGTGATAATCGGCGCAGGCACGATGGGCTCTCTAATCGCCGAGGTAGTCGCAATCCACGACTTTAACGTGAAATTAGAAGATATAAGCGAAGATGTACTCAAAAAGTCGCTTGAAAGGATAAGAGGGGGATTAACGAGAAGCTATAACAAGGGATACATTAAAGAAAACATCGACATAATTATGAGTAGAATCACAACAACTACAAACCTCGAAGAAGCAGTAAAAGATGCAGATTTAGTAATTGAGGCAGTTCCCGAAATACTTGACTTGAAGAAGCAAGTGTTCAGCGAGATTGAAAAATATGCCCCGGAACATGCAATATTCGCATCAAACACATCTTCTCTCAGCATAACTGAACTCGCTAAGGCGACGAAGAGGCCGGACAAGTTCATTGGAATGCACTTCTTCAACCCGCCTAAAGTTCTCAGGCTACTTGAAATTGTATGGGGCGAAGCAACCAGCGAAGAAACAGCAAAGGCAGTCGAAGATTTCGCCAAAAAGATAGATAGGGTGGTCGTGCATGTAAGAAAAGATGTTCCAGGCTTTATTGCAAACAGAATATTCGTTACAATGTCTAATGAGTGCGCATGGGCCGTAGAGATGGGTGAAGGAACAATCGAAGAGATTGATTCTGCAGTGAAGTACAGGATGGGATTGCCAATGGGATTATTTGAGCTTCACGATGTACTTGGCGATGGCAGCATAGACATTAGCTATCACGTGCTTGAATATTTCAGAGAGAAACTTGGAGAAACATACAGACCAGCGCCATTATTTGAAAAGCTCTTTAAAGCGGGACATTACGGCAAAAAAACGGGAAAGGGATTCTATGACTGGAGCGAAGGAAAGACAAATGAGGTTCCTCTACGGGCTGGAGCAGAATTTGACCTGCTTAGACTCATAGCTCCCGCAGTAAACGAGGCAGCATGGCTGATTGAAAAGGAAGTTGCAACACCCGAGGAAATAGATCTTGCCATGCTACATGGACTCAACTATCCTAGGGGCTTGTTAAGAATGGCAGATGAAATCGGAATCGACAAAATAGTGGCTAAACTCAATGAGTTACATGAAAAATACAAGGGGGAAAGGTACAAAGTTAATCCAGTGTTGCAAAAGATGGTTGAAGAAGGAACGCTTGGAAGAAAAACCGGTGAAGGATTCTACAAGTATGGAAGAGGAAACTATGAATTCGTTATACTTGAGAAGGTAGGCAAGATCGGTGTTATTAAACTCAATAGGCCGACTAGAGCCAACGCGTTAAACATGACATTCGTTAAAGAAATTGAAGATGCCCTCGAAATGTTTGAGGAAGATAAAGATGTAAAAGTTGTGATTATCACAGGCACGGGCAGAAACTTCTGCGCCGGAGCAGATGTCTCGATGTTCGCGTCGGGAAGACCAGAACTCGTTACCGAAACAAGCAGAACAGGACATAGACTTCTTAGAAAGATCGAGCTTTATCCGAAGCCAGTAATAGCTGCAATTAACGGTCCAGCCTTAGGCGGAGGATTCGAACTCACTCTTGCATGCGATCTTAGAGTTATGAGTGAAAATACATTCCTCGCTTTACCAGAGCTAGGCCTCGGAATAACTCCTGGCTGGGGTGGAACTCAGAGACTGGCCTATTTTGTTGGAGTTGGAAAGCTGAAAGAGATAATAATGCTCAGAAAAAGAATTGACGCTAAAACCGCACTTGATTTAGGCCTCGTCTCAGAAGTGTATCCCGCCGATGAATTCTGGGAGAAAGCCTTAAAGTTCGCAGAAAACTTGACGGAGCTTCCAGCCATAGCGGTCAAGTACTTGAAAAACGTGATAGCCTATGGAGCAATGCCCACGCTTGAATCCGGCTGCCTCATAGAGTCTGAGGCTTCGGGAGATATAGCGCTTACCGACGAGGTTGCAGAGGGCGTTCAAGCCTTTATGTATCGGAGAAAGCCCCATTTCGAATAAGCCAATAATAAGGGCTGAATAAATGAAGTGGATAGAAAAACTCAAAAGAAAAAGTGTCCCTCTTTTTGCGCCTTCTTACGGGCCTCTAAGTGGAATTAGGGTATTAAGCGCCACTAATATTGTCGCAGGACCTTTCATTGGAACATTATTAGCAGACTACGGCGCTGAGCTTATACATATCGAAAACATTGGTGGGGAAGCACATAGATTGGTAGGACCATTTCTGGAGAGCGACGGCAAAAGAGTTGGCGCTGAATATGCGGCTACAGTAAGGAATAGACTTGACATAAGCATTAACTTAAAGTCCAGGGAGGGAAAAGAGATTTTCTACGGTCTAATAAAGCAATCAGATATTTTTATCGAAAATCTAGTGTGGTTGAAGGAGAGATTTGGAATTTCAGATGAAGACATATTGAAGGTTAATCCAAAAATAGTAATTGTTCATGTAAGTGGGTATGGAAAGCCGAAATTTGGAGGAGACCCTGAAAAATGCGCCAGAGGATGTTACGATATTGTGGCACAAGCGTATTCTGGCTGGAGCAAGGCGCTTATGGCCCCCCGCGATGACGTAGTCAGAATACCCTTCTATACGGGTGACTACATTACGGCTCTTTTTGGCGCTGTAGGAGCTTTAGCCGCCTATATTCATGCCCAGAAAACTGGAGAAGGACAAGTCGTTGACGTTGCGCAGTTTGAGGCCATCGCGAGAGTTCTTGAGTATTACTATCTATTATACTTCAACTTGAACGGCTATTTAGATTGGCGCGGATATGAAAAGAAGCATCCTCACACGCAACCTTATGGACTTTACAGGGCTAAAGATGGATGGTTAGCTATAGGAGCTGTCGGTCCAAACGTTTACCGAAGGTTCTTGGAAGCTTTGGCTGTCGCTACCGGGATAAATCCAGATGATTTTCCATTTGAGGAATGCCAATCACGTGAATCGCCTAAGGGTAAAGAATTAGATAAAATACTAAGCAATTACATTCTGAAGCATACAAGGGAAGAAGTTGAGGAGCACTTCTCTAAGTGGCGCGTCCCATGCTCAAGGGTTTCAACGCCTGAAGACATAATTAAAGATCGGCATTGGCTTCAGCGCGGGGATATAATTGAAGTTGAGGAGATGACAACAGGCAAGAAAATAAAGCAAATGGGGGTTGTTCCAAAGTTCTCTAATACGCCGGGGCGTGTGTGGAGAGGAGTTCCAAGAACTGGCGAAGATACCATGAGAATTTTAAGGGAACTACTTGAATTCAGCGACGAGAAAATAGCCGAATTGAAAAAGAAAACAGTAATAGACTTCCCAGAGTAGAGTATTGATGTCCTTAAAAATGATTCAATCATTACCGAAGCTTTTATTTGTAGGAGATTTTTAGTTAAAAGAAGCTAATTAATGGCGGTGAAAGTTATGGGAGAAGAGAACTCAAAGGAATTTATCCAAACCTTAGCCGACTTAAAAGAGCAAGAAGCACTTCAGATGGTAAAAAAAAGGCTTGAGGCCGGCGATGACCCTCTCAAAATTCTGGAAGATATCCGCGCTGCCATGGAAATTGTGGGTAACCGCTTCGCCAACAATGAATACTTCATATCTGACCTAATGTATGCCGGCGAGATATTAAAGGAAATAACTGAAATTATTAAGCCAAAACTAGCCGAGAAAAAAGAAGCGAAGCGTCTAGGTAAGGTTATCATCGGCACAGTGGCCGGGGACATACATGACATCGGCAAAAACATAGTAGTTTTTATGCTAGAGGTAAACGGTTTTGAAGTTTACGATCTTGGCGTGGATGTTTCACCAGAGAAATTTGTGGAAAAAACAAAAGAAACTGGAGCCAACATTGTTGGCTTGAGCGGGTTCCTAACGTTGGCTTTTGACTCCATGAAAAAAACAGTGGAAGCTATAGAGAAGGCTGGTTTGAGAGACAAGGTGAAAATTATGATAGGCGGAGGCCAGGTTACCGAAGAAGTGAGAGAGTACGTTGGCGCTGACGCTTATGGCAGGAATGCCATGGATGCCGTAGCTCTGGCTAAAAAATGGATTGGAGCGGCCTAGGAGGAGATGAGAATGGCGGAAAAGCAAGATGAACTCTTCAATCGTTGGCTTTCACCTACGGTCGAATTTGTTGACGAAAAAGCTGAAGAGGCATATAAAGCGAGAGTAACCAGAATAAGAGATGCAATACAGCTTAAGAAAACACCAGACAGAGTGCCGGTTTTCCCACTTGTAGGATTCTTCCCAGCCTACTATGCGGGGATGACTCCATACGACATGATGTATGACTACGAGAAACTCAAAGTGGCATTCAGAAAATATGTTTTAGATATGGAGCCAGACGCGCATGGCGGAGCTATAGGGCCTGGTCCTGGAAAGTTCTTTGCCATTCTTGACTATAAACTATACGCATGGCCGGGGCATGGAGTTCCGCCTCACTGTTCGTATCAATGCATTGAAGGAGAATATATGAAAGCGGATGAGTATGATGCCTTGATTCAAGACCCAACATACTACTTCTTGACGGCTTTCTTCCCGCGTATATTTGGCAAATTAGAACCCCTCAAGAAACTAACGCCATTCACCAATGCACTTGAAATCTATGGAGCCTTTACGCCGCTAACCTTCGTGCCGTTTGGCATGCCCGATGTCCAAGCTGCCTTCAAAGCACTTATCGAAGCTGGAAATGAGACTTTAAAGTGGATAGGGCATGTTGTGGAATGGGAAAGAGAAATTATTGCTGCAGGATTTCCCGACTTCTTCGGTGGGGGGTGTAAAGCGCCATTCGATGTGATAGGAGACACTCTTAGAGGAACTAGAGGGGTAATGCTGGATATGTATAAGCAACCCGACAAGCTTCATCAGGCCATGGAAACTTTTACACTGCTGATGATTAAAATGGGAGCCTCTGGAGCAAAGGCCAACGGAAACCCAATAGTGTTTATACCGTTACATAAAGGCGCTGACGGCTTTATCTCTAACAAGCAATTTGAAGAATTTTACTGGCCGACCCTCAAGAAGGTTATAATGGGCTTAATTGATGAAGGATGTGTCCCATTCCTGTACGCTGAGGGAAGCTACAATTCACGCCTAGAAATTATCAAGAATGATCTACCAAAAGGCAAGACCTTGTGGGGCTTCGATCAAACAGATATGGTCAAGGCTAAAGAGGTAATTGGTGACGTTGCATGTATCTGTGGAAATGTTCCAACGGCACTGTTAGCTGTTGGCACTCCAAAGCAAGTAGAAGATTATGTCAAAAAGCTTATTGAAACATGTGGCGAAGGCGGCGGCTTTATCGTAATGAATGGCGCTGTTATCGACGAGGCAAAACCAGAAAACGTCAAGGCAATGATTGAAGCCGCAAAAAATACGGAATATAACTAATAGCCATTGCCTTATCCCTTTCTTTTTACATTTTACATTCTGAACTGAAATGTTTGCCTAAAATTGCCATTTAAGCATAAAACACTAAATTTATATGTGTTTAAGAGATTGAGTTTTTGGGATATATACGAGGAGGTTGTACATGAAGCTAGTCGAAGGGACTGATGTAACGAAGCGCTTCGGGGGGTTAGTTGCCCTAAACGGTGTGGATCTCTACATTAATGAAGGTGAAATAGCTGGGTTGATTGGTCCAAACGGAGCTGGAAAAACTACACTTTTCAACATAATATCTGGCACTTTTTCGCCGACTCGTGGAACCATAAAATTTGAAGGGAAAAAAATAACCGGACTTAAACCTCACAAAATTTGTAAGTTAGGGATAGCTCGAACCTTTCAGATACCGAAACCCTTCCCTCACATGACCGTATATGAAAATATTTTAGCAGCCGCGTACTTCGGATGCACCAAAAATAAAAGGCATTCTGATATCAAGCAGGAGATTCATGAGATTTTGCAAATGCTTGGATTGGCTGAAAAAAGCATGATGCCAGCTTCAAATTTGACGGTGTATGAGCAGAGAATGCTTGAGATAGCAAGGGCGCTTTCCACAAGACCTAAACTTTTGCTGCTTGATGAAGTTATGGCCGGCTTAAACCCGACTGAAACTGCAGAAATGCTCAAAATTATTCGAAAATTACGTGAAGAGGAAGGCATAACAATATTTATGATTGAACATAATATGCGTGCCGTAATGGAAGTATCAGATCGCATTATGGTGCTTCATCAGGGAATGAAAATAGCTGAAGGAAAGCCCGAGGAGATAGGTGGGGATCCCAGAGTTATTGAAGCCTACTTGGGAGAGGCCTATGTTAGAGCTTAAGAACGTAAACGTACTACGCGGGAATATACAGGTTCTATGGGACGTTTCGGTCACAGTTAAAAAAGGGGAAATTGTATCCCTGATAGGTGCAAATGGCGCTGGAAAGACCACCCTTTTGAGCGCTATAGCCGGGCTTCTCAAGCCATCATCTTGCATGATTATATTTAACGGCAAAAAAATTGACGGGTTACCACCGTACAAAATTGTAAACATGGGAATATCCTTCGTTCCCGAGGATAGAAAACTTTTTGCACACATGACTGTACGGGAAAACTTGCTTTTAGGTGCTTATAACTCTAGGGGGAATATCTCCAAAGAGGATATGCTCGGTACAGTGTATCAGCTTTTTCCGATTCTGAAGGAAAGGGAAAACCAATTGGCCATAACGCTCAGCGGTGGGGAGCAAAGAATGCTGGCTGTAGCACGTGGTTTGATGTCAAATCCAGAGCTACTTATGCTGGATGAGCCCTCACAAGGTTTGGCACCGAAGATAATCATTGAAATATTTGAAGTTATAAAAAGGCTCAGGGAACGTGGGCTTAGTGTCTTAGTGGCTGAACAAAACGTTTACTATGCTTTGAAAGCTGCCGACAGAGCTTATGTAATGGAAACAGGCAAAGTAACTTTACAAGGAGAAGGAGAAAAACTTCTGAAAAATAAATATGTTAAAGAAGCATTTTTGGGCCTTTAACCAGCTTTTCTACATGTTCTTCTGAGCTGTTCATAATATTTCGGCATAATGTGGTGTGTCAGTTTAAGACTAACAATTGAGGTATTTCAGTATTTAGCTAACTCTTCCCAGTGAATTTTATTATATTTCTTTTGACAAAACCAATTATTCCCTCTGGCATAAACTCAGCGATAATTATCACTATTATTCCAATGATTATTAGGAAGTAGTGAACCAAAGTGACACCGAGAAAATGCCAGAGTAGAGATAACGTAACTGCTCCAATTATAGGTTCATAAAATGCTCCGATTCCGCCAAACATTGCCATCATTGGAGGGAGAAGTGAATAATTTACATCAAAGGCAATTTTTGGGCCTGTAACCGTGAACACTGTGGTATAGCTGCTTCCGATAAAGCCCATGCACATAGCGCTGACTGCAAAGCCTAAAGTTTTAACTAGGTTGGTGTTTACACCTAGATGGGCAGCAGCCTCTTCATTCTCTCCTATTGTTCTTAAAGCAAAACCAAACTTAGACTTGTATAAAAGAAAAATGAGTAGAAAAACTGCAAGCGCAGTCGTTAAAATTGTATAATATGCTGTTTCAGAATCGAAAGAGGGGACAACAGTATAGTAGGTGCCCATAACATTTGTCACATAGTAATTAAATATCCCTTCACATGCCATACCAAGTGCAAAGGTAGCTATCGCAAAATAGATTCCTCTCAACCTCAGGGTTATCAAACCCGGTATTAAGGCGAACCCGAAATTTAACAGCCCCGCCAAGAGTATAATAACGGGTAAGGGCAAAACTGGCCAACGTCCTTCTAAAACACTAAAATTTAGGTATATGGCCGTGAAGTATAATCCTGTCCCGAAAAAGGCGGCGGATCCTAGCGAAATATATCCTGTAAGGCTTGAAAAGAAAAACCAGCTTATTACAAGAGCTGCCCACATGAGGGTATCTCTTAGTACTGATAAGTAATAGTATTCTAGGAAAAATGGTGTGATGGCTAAAAGAATGATAATCACTACTGTTATGATTATCAGGATAACGTGGCGAGCAGTTAGGTTTAATGTTCTCTCTCTCAATGTAGCTACCTGCCAAAAAGTCCCTTAGGCTTTACTATAAGTATTAGGATGAGGAGGATATATACTGCTGGAATAGCCAGAGAAGGAGTAATTTTCAAAAAGATGTAATAAGTGTAGCCTACAATGAGTCCTCCAACTACGCTACCTATAAAGCTTCCTCTCCCACCCAAAACGAGAATTATTAGGGCAATTAAGGCATATTGTGTTCCTGAGTAAGGATCTAAGTTGGAGTAAATCATACATAACATCGAGCCCGCTAAGGCGGCCGCAAGGCACCCCAGACTGAATGATACCGCGTGGATCTTTAATATGTTTATGCCAACAAGCTGCGCACCAGTTGGTTCTTCTGCTGTGGCTCTCATAGCCATGCCCCATCTTGTAAAACGTATAAAGACGTACATGATTGCGCTAATAATTACGGATATGACTGCGGCCACTATTTTGTTTAACTCAAATCTCTCTCCCAGCATACTTACGCCTTCTCTAAGGTAGGGAACGCCTATGGGAGTTGCACCGAAATATTGCACGAGAACATTCTGGATAATAAATATGAGCCCGAAACATGCTAAGAGTGACTTAAATTCAAGTTCCATAGCCGACTTAGACTGAGAAATTATTCTACGGAAAATAAGTATTTGAATTAAAACTCCTAAGATGGAGACTATAAATCCGCTCATTATAAGCGTAATTAATGGGTTAATACCATAAGAGTTAAAAAAAAGGTAGGTTATGTAGGCGCCGATCATTAGGAGTTCTCCGTAAGCCAAGTTCAGTATTCTGGTGACACCGTATTGAACGTTGAGGCCCACAGCAATTAGGGCGTACAGCGCTCCTAGCAACGTGCCCCCAACGAGTATATCTAGCAGAGCATCACTCCCCAATGACTTAGATAAGCTTTCTAGGGCCATGGAGGTTTTGGATAAATCAAATCTGCTGATTTACTATCTAGAGGCCAGATGACCTCCATCATATATCGGTCTTGCCATTGAGTTATTGTTCCACCCAATTCACACTCTGGGGCATAGCCGGGCCGGAGCCTCGTTTTTCCTAGTATGGTATCGAAGTACTCTGTTACTAAAGCCTCTGCTATTTTTTCCCTGTCAAGACCAACTTTTTCGACTGCCTCGAAGAGACACTGGACACTAGCGTAAAATACGGCCGATGCGGGGAAGGGATAGCCATACTCATTGCCGTATATTGCTACTGAGCGTACTTTATGCTCCTCAGCCCAATCTGCTAGAGCCTCAGACTCCGTATAGCTTGCAGATGGCCATCCGTCGTAAAATACTATTCCCTTAATTTGCTCTAGGGAGAAACCTAGTGGGCCGAACGTCATTCCTGGAGCCTCAAGTGATGGGCCAACAATTATAAGCTTCGGGTTATAGTTTGCGGTCATGCAGTCCCTTATAAACTCTGCTCCTTCATAGCCACAATCAATTGCAACGTCAACGTTTGCGTCTCTCAACATGGCTATTAATGTTTCGAACTCCGTTTCCATGAATGGATAGCTTTCATAAACCGGAACGCTAAATCCTGCCAGAGTGAGTTCACGGAAAATGGCTGAAGCATGCTCTACACCATGCTGATCCATATGATGAATAATCCCTACTGTGTCAAGCTCCGAATCAATGTTGTCCCTAATATCTTCTAGTAATTCGCGGACTTCTTCGCCGACTTCGGATGGGGTTGCAAGCGCATGGAATGAATACTTCCATTCGCCAGTTCTCATCTTCTCTGCTGCTATGTCTGAGCCGTATGTCAAGGCAACCACTGGATAGTGGTATTTCTCGTAAAGTGAGAAAGCTGCATAGCATAAGCCTGTGCTGCATGGGGCGAAAATGAGGTCAACTTTATCCACAGTTATGAGTTTCTCAGTCAAAGTAAGCATTTTACTGATGTCGGACTCGTCGTCGTACTCTATATACTCAATTTCTAGCTTCTTGCCATACTCAGGAACGTAAAGTCCGCCTTTATCATTATAATCTTCGATAATCCACTTGTAATAACAATGATACATAGTAACTTGTGGAGAGAGCGGCCCAGTAAGAGACTGGACTATTCCAACAACTATTTTTTCCTTGGGTGGAGGTCCCCCTGTAGGATACATTAAGTATGCTACTACCCCTATTACAGCTGCAACAATAATTATCACCGCAATGACTGCTGCTTGCACTTTGGTGATAGCTTTCTTATTCAACATAACCAACTCTCCAATTTCAGATGGTCTCCCTTTCAACATGTTTGCTATTTAAACTTTTCGTAAGCGGAATATTGGGCGAAATAAAGATTTATTTCTATTTTAAATTCATTTTTCTCTTGAATAAAAGAAATACTCAAAATGAATTCAACTTCCAGAACCTTTCGGAGAAGTTTGTTTGAGGACGCTAAACTGGCAAAACATTTATACGAAATAGAACGCAGAAAGCAAAAGATGAAAAAAGCAATAATAATGCTTGCGTTAATAATTTTTCTGTCAGGGGTTATTGTGGCAACTCTTATAGTAGAACATCGAACTAAAGAAGGGATAGTGGATGAGTGGAATCCCATAACACCTCGAAAATTATATCCACAGAACATTACTGGCTGGGCCGTAAATGTTAATATAACTGGCGGAACCTGTCTGGAATTAAACATATCTGCTTCGGATGATGTGAAGGTTATAGTTGGAATACTAGTTGATTATAATGAGATTACAAAAGAGACAAAATATGGCAAAGTATTATTCAATAAGACTGATACATACTTTACGAATAGTATTCCTATTGCCGAAATTGGCGATGACCCGCATTTATATTTGGAGATCAGAAATGAAGGCGATGAATCCGTTATCTTAATAGGTAGTGTGAAAAAGTTAGGGAATATAACCAAAAAAAGATATCCCTATTCTGGAATCGGGAGTTTAACTGCTCTGTTTGGTCTAGTTCTGCTAACCTATGGAATAATTACTAAGCCCAACAAAAAATGTTATGCAAAGAAGCGTAGAATTTCGAAATCGAAGTAAATTGTAACTTTTACTTGTTTTAAATAAAAAAAGGAGAATTGTTTTACTGGCATATCTAGCTTTTAGCTCGCAGCTTAGCCGCCAAGTATACGGATACAAGCAGAAAGATTACTGTAGTTGCAGCTAATATCCACACTAGGTATGCGGGCAGCGTGGAAGCAGCCAACTCATCATATTTATCTTGAAGCTCATTGTAATCATCCTGCAGTTCGTTGTAATCATCTTGCAACTCATTGTAACTGTCTTGAAGATTATTGTAATCATCCTGTAGCCCTGTATAGTTCCCTTGTAGATCCATATATTCTGAACCTAAATATTCGTAAACTACAGGTAATTCAAAATCGCTTGTCCATTCCTGCGCTGAACCGTCGTACATTTTTACATTTGTATAGTTAAGTACCTCGCTTAGAACAAAATACATAGTGCTTGCATAACCGCCAACTCCGCAGTGAACAATTATTTCAGCTGACTTGTTGGTGCCAACAATGAGTGCCGTCAAGTCGCTGAGCACATCTTCACTCTTATAAGTTGTATAATTTACGCCCGTCCCAGTTGCATTAAGGTTGAGGTCCCACAGCCATGGAGTTGGGAAGCTTCGGGCGGTCGGAATATGTCCCACCCTTGCACACCAAGGCTCCTGTATGAAACCCAAGTAAACCTCAAGGTCTCTAGCATCCACTATAATGGCTTCTCCAATTTTACTGGCAACATACTCTTTAGAAACGATCATTTCTGTGTTCAAAGTGCCAGTGTACGTTGTTGGAGTTGGTATGTTAGGCGTAGTCTCAACTGAGTATTCATCCTCCACCCATTTCTCGTAGCCTCCATCTAAAATAGCCACGTTTTCAATGCCAGCATAAAGCAGTGTCATAGCAACTCGTGTAATGCCGCCAGTTGAGTATAGGGCTACAGGTATAGGCACTAACGGGCCGCTTGTACTGCCAACAACAACAACCCAAGAATCGGGCGTTATGCTAGCGTTGCCAATAAGCTCTTTTAGGTAATCCTCGGGGGGCATTTCCATCCATGGGAAAGTGTCGCTGAAGGGTGGGTTAACATACCACATGACGTCGGGGACATTGATTGCTCCGGGAATGTGCCCCGCATTGTATAGTTCTGCGCTTCTAATATCTAGAATAACAAGATTCGAGAGGCTGAGGTTATTGTATAACCATTCGGTTGAAACTATGGGAGGGATGCTTCTCGTCGGAGTGGAATAGACGTCTTCTATTATCAATGGAAGAATCATCGCTGAGACTAAAACGATTCCCAAGATTATTGCTTCTTTTTTCAACATATGAAACTCACCGCCTAAAGCTTTTCGTTAAATAAGGCTATAAAATTTGCGGTTATCCATTTAAAGCATTAAACTTCAACAAATTTTATATTCAAAGAGGATAAGTACACAATATCAGAAGTGATGGCACATGTGGGAGGTCACGAATCCCCGAACAATAGTTGCAGAAGAAGGAGCTCTAGAATATCTCAAGAAGATGGATGGGAAACGAGCGTTAATAATGACGGGGAAAACTGTTAGGAAGCTTGGCTTTGCAGATAAAGCGGCAAATTATCTTAAGGAAGCTGGGATAGAGTCGGAATTTTTTGAGGTTGAACCCGAACCGTCAGTTGAAACGGTGGCAAGGGGAGCAGAATTCGCCAAAAATTATGATCCAGACCTTATAATAGGGCTCGGCGGGGGAAGTAACATAGACGCTGCAAAGGCAGTATGGGTTCTTTACGAGCGCCCAGACTTAGAATTAGGAGATGTAAATCCCTTCATTAATCTTGGGCTGAGAAAGAAGGCTAGATTAATCGCTATACCGACGACGAGCGGGTCGGGGTCTGAAGTAAGCTGGGCTATGGTGATAACTGCTCCGGCAGAAGAAAGAAAATTGGAGTTGGCTAATAAAGAGCTTGTTTCGGACATAGCTATACTAGACCCTGAATTCCCAATGAGAATGCCTCAGAAACTAGTGGCGGAAACAGGCTTTGACGCCTTAACTCACGCTATAGAGGCTTATGTCGCCCCTGTGGGAAACGAATTTTCAGAAGCTTTAGCGAGTAAAGCCATACAGTTGATATTCAACTATCTTCCAAGGTCTTACAAAGGTCCTGAAGATAAAGAGGCAAAAATGAAAATGCACATAGCAGCAACGCTAGCTGGTATGGCTTTCACAAGTTCTGATGTTGGCCTAGCTCATGCCTTAGGTCATGTCGCGGGAGGAGCACTTCACGTACCACACGGCAGACTGATGGCAATCATCCTACCCTATTCGATTGAATATAACGCCAAGATAGCCGCCAAGAAATATGCGGATATCGCGAAGTTGATAGATATTGAAGCACCAACAGAAAGTGAAGCTGCGAAAAAACTTATAGAAAAAGTCAAGAGTCTTCGAAGTGAATTAGGTGAGCCAGCGTCATTAAAGGAGGCAGGGGTATCCCAAAAAGAATTTGAAGAAAAATTGGAGGAAATGGCGAGTAAAGCCATAAAATCTGTGGTTCTTCGGGGGAATCCGAGGCCCTTAAGCCTAGAAAAGGCAAGAAAACTCTATATGTACATTTACGAAGGAAGAAGTGTGGATTTCTAGATAAAAGTCACCGTTTTATCCTTAGCTTCTTTTCGATATCACACCTTTTTCTCTCTGGAATCTTGCAGTTAGTTTGCTGAAAGTTTAGGGGCTCTTATAGGGGTTGCTTTCCAGAAATAGCCATACATGCCATCTTCACGCCACAAGTCAAGTCTTCTCAACGTTAGCTCGACTGGCATGTTCACTTTCAACTCCTCTGGATCTACATCTGTTAACTCTACGAAGATTCTTCCTCCTCCTTCGAGGTTAATTAGACCTATAGGCACGTTTCCCCTTATGAAATCAGAGGAGTACGAGAAGAGGGTTCCCTTCCTTCCGCAGAGTCTAACTTCTTCGAAGTTATCTTTGGTCCGACACTTTATGCAGACTCTTTGAGGTGGGTACTGAATTGTGCCGCATGTCTTACATTTCACACCGTGTAGGGGATATATGCGGTTACGCTCCCTCCATACTGCGGTGGCTGATGGATACGAAACTGACATTGGGACTCTAGGAGTCTGCATGTGGACAAGTTTACGCCACATAAGATAGGTAGCGTAATCAGGCACCATTTTCTTGTTCTCAAGATATAGCATGACGCCTCTACTGCCTCGAATGGCGTTAATACCCTCTTTAACTTTGAACATAAAGGCGTCGCTTCCGTTTCCATAACTCGCCAGGAGAATTCTATCATCAGGATTAGCCTTCTCCAGTGCAGCAATGAAAAGCATTAATGGCTGAGCTGTACCAGTATTCCCGACCTTTCCGAATAATGAATTCTGAAGCTGTGTTTCTGGATCGAAGCCTAAACTTTTGGCCAATACTTTACTTCTTCGAGGCTCAAGAACTGAGAAAACAACCTTCGCTATGTCTTTAGATGATACTCCTGCTTTCTTCATTAAGCCTGAAACGGCCTCTGAAACAACCGTATGGTATCCACACGAATAGATGAAACGATCCTCCCAGGAGTTAATGTATAGATCTATATCCCTTCGCCAAAAGTCATATATTTCATCTGAAACGGAAAATCCATCTTCAAATTCCGCTACTAGATTCTCTCTTCCTACCAGCAGGGCAGCTGCACCATCACCCAGAGTTCGCTCAAGAAACGATACGGGAGAACCTAGCCGGCAGTCTGCTACTGTGACAAGAATTTGCCTCGCCGTTCCGGCTTTAACCATATCAAGTGCGACTTTTAAGGCGCTTGTTCCAGCTCTAACCGAATTAGCGAAATCTGCTGTGAAGACGTCACGTCGAAGGTCTAGGACATTGGCAATTGTAGTGGCAACACATTTTTCCTTAAACGGAGAGGTCGTAGATGCAAAAAATACGCCATCGATTTTGTTACGATCCAAGTTCTCTATGCAGTTTATGGCGGCAACAACAGCCATGGTCAAACTGTCCTCATCTTTTCCAGCTATTGATCTCTCGCCTGAAAGTCTCTTATCCAGTAGGGATAGTGGCATTCTCCAAATAGGAATGTATGCGCCACAAGAGATTATTCCAACCATTTTAAGCACCTCTTAACCCAAGTATGGCCACGGCAGCAGTATGAGCATCTACTGGGGTGCCACCACATGTATGGGTGAGCCCCATCTGATTTCGTATTTCAACTTGACGTTGATCTGCTTTTCCCTTAAGTTGCTTATAGACTTCATATATCATCCTAATTCCGCTGGCGCCGAGTGGATGGCCAAAACATTTCAAGCCGCCATCGGTGTTAACTGGTAGTTCGCCCTTTAATTCAAAGGTTCCGGCTTCCACATCTTCTCTGGCTTTTCCTCTTGGGCTAAATCCCAAGTCTTCATAGATTACAAGTTCATGTATCGTGAAACAGTCGTGCACTTCAGCCAAGTCCAGTTCTTTCCTTGGATTTTTAATCCCCGCTTCGGCGTAGGCCATTTTGGGGGCTCTAACGTTTTCCTCAATACGGACAAGCGGCCAATCATCCATCACTTGACCTTGGTATATGCCGGAACTCATGCCTACGCCCTTAACAAGCACGTAGTCATCTCTATAGTTTTTCGCTAGGTCTGCACGGGTAATTATTGCAGCTGCGGCGCCATCAGTTATTCCGCAAGCGTCATAAAGGCCGAGTGGCCACGCAATTATTGGTGCATTTAAAGCATCTTCAATCGTGATTCTGCGATGAAATTGGGCTTTTGGAGCTAAAAAGCCGTTATAATGGTTTTTAACCGCTATTTTGGCCAGAATTCTCCTTCCTTCCTCCACGGGTATACCGTAATGATGGAAGTATCTTAGGGCAAATATTGCCCAAGCGGTAGCAGGCAGATAGCCAGTATCTACTCTACTTGTATAGAGGGTTGTAGGGTTATAGTCACCAGGTATTGGTAATCCCGTGTCCTTCAGTTTCTCGGCACCGCATACAAGAACGAGATCGAAAGCGCCACAAGCCACCGCATAACAAGCGTTAATGAAGGCATCATGACCACTGGCACATCTGTTTTCAACACGCGTCACCGGGATATAATCCAACTTCAAGGGATAAGCCAAGGTGCGTCCCAACTCACCGCTCCAAGCCGTGCCAAGCCATGCAGCTTGAACATCTTTAGGTTCCACACCAGCATCTTCAAAGGCCTCATAACAAGCTTCCACTATCAGATCTCCAACGTCCTTGTCCCAATGCTCACCGAACTTTGTGCACCCCATGCCGATTATAGCAACTTTATCTCGGACACCAGGCATTTCAGTTCCCCTCTTATTTGAAGCTAGGATTACATGGTAGTTAAGTTTTGTGGCGCATACCATGAAATAATCGCGCAAATATTCCTTTGAATGGTAGGATTAGGTGTCTGTGTTTCTGTGAGGTTTGAACTGGTAAAAATTTTATAATTTCTAAAAAATAACGTACTTTCTGTCGAGGTGACGCAGTGTTGTACGAAATGTTTGATATTAGAAAGAAATTCATGGGGGCTATATCAACAAAGGAGGACTGGCAGATCGCAGAGGCAGTGCATGAATTTGTCGAAGAAGAAGTTATGCCATGTCGCCAAGATTTAGAGGGAGGATGGCATCGCGACGAAACGCTTGCCCACAACACTCTTGAGAAAATTTTAAAGGGGCTTGTGGATTTGGGCCTTCAAAAAGCCTTCCTTCCAAAGGAAATGGGCGGTCTGGGAATAACGTCCGCTGTTACCGGATACATCATTGACTATGAGTTGTCAAGAGGAGACATTGCCTTATGGATGATTCATCCCGGACTTATCAGTTGGGCGTTATATCCGGCATTAGTCAGCGGCCGAATGGATTTGGTGGAGGAATTATTCAAAGACAAGCTTCTTGATGACAAACCGCATAAAGCATGCGTAGTCATCACGGAGCCTGCAGGCGGCGTAAACATCATGGATCCAAGCATGCACGGTCAGACAATAACTACGACGGCAAGACTTGAAGGGGATGAATGGGTAATAAATGGTCAAAAAATATGGCCATGCAATTCAGGCGATGCCGACATAGTATATTTGACGGCTTGCACAACAGATCCGAAGAAGGGGGAAGAAGGTATAGCTCTCGTCTATGTCCCGCCAGATACGCCCGGATTATCGGTTGGTAAGCGCATAGAAAAAATGGGATTATGCATGACCGATTTTAACACAGAAATTTTCTATGAAGATGTAAGAGTTCCAAAGCACTATCGCGTAGCTGGACCGGGAAAGGACGCTGAAATTCTTCATGATTTATCGGCTCAAGCTAGACTATTCTGTAGTGCCCAAATGACCGGAGCTGCTGAGGCGGTTTTAGAAATTGTGCTGAACTATACTAAAGAAAGAAGGATTGTAAAACCCGTTAGAGAACACTCACTCCACGCAAGCACTATAGCGGATATGGCTATAGCTATTGAAACATCCAGAGCTTATGGTTTACAGGTTGCCTGGATGGCTGATCACTCCGAAATATATGGGCGGTGGGGCTCCCCTGCCATGCTTGCGAGGTGTTCTGCCGCCAAGGTATATACGGGCGATCAAGCTCTCTGGGTCACAAATAAGGCGACGGAACTCATGGGCTCTTATGGGATCGCATTTGATTACAATGTGGAGAAATATCTGCGTGATGTAAAAGTTATGCAGCTTGTGGAAGCCGGTCAACAAAGAGGGCGTTTAGACGTAGCTTTAGGCTTTTATCAATTTGGCTGGTAACACATAATTTTATTCCACTTTTATTTTCATTTCGTGTATTTTGTGTTCAAATAATTAACTTAAAATGAATGAAATGCTAGGTTTTGGAAAAATTTAAATTTTAACTATTGGTTAAAAGACGTGTTATGACGACTTTCAAGACGACTTATCGTGTTGCAGGAGTAGATACGGATGCTTCTGGGGCAGTATACATCGCCAACTATCTTTGTTTCTTCCAAAGAGCAGAAGAGAACCTCTACCGTAACATCGGCTGCAACCTCCAAGAGATCATGGATAAATACAACGTTTGGTTTCGAAAAATTGAGGCCTTTTGCCGTATCAAAAAACATTCCAAATTCAACGATCTTCTCGAAATCGAGATAACCGTAAATAAAATAGAGGAAAAGTCAATAGAATACGGTTTCACTTTGAGACAAAAGAAGACAGGCACTATTGCAGCAGAAGGACGTGTAATTGAGATAGCAGAAGACAAACGATCAGGCAATATCGTAAACATACCACTCGAGTTATTCGATAAACTAAAAAACTTTGCTGGTTGCTATTAAGAAATGCAAAAGTAACTCTAGATGCGTGATTATTCTTTTGGTTCGTTTAATGGTGTTTAACTGAAATTTGGTTGGGGAAATTGAGAATAAATCGATGGCGTCACCTTTAGAAAGTTAATATTTAAAAGAGCTTGTGATGTAGTGGTTGTGAGGGTTTATGAAGGAGAGTCTGATTCTCTTTGGTTTGGTCCTTTTCGTTTTTGGTGCAGTTTTGGGTTTTACTCTCTCAGAGAAACTGCCTAATAGCCTTCATCATAGAAGGCAGAATAAATTTCTGGACAGCCATGGAAATTGTAGGCGGGCTTACGACTTTAGTAGGTATTTTAATCTTGCTAACTGGTTTCGTTAAGAAAACGTGAAGTTTTCAGACTTATTGTTATTTTTCTGTTAACGATGACTGAAAGAAAGCGAAACGTTGGCCTAGTTTAGTCCTTAGTTTTCTTCTTCATACAGAGTATGATAAGCGTTGACATAATCATTAATGCTGGTAAGAACACGGCTGATGGAAACTTTGGTATAATTTCTAGATAAGTAAAGTTGTATTCACGAGTTGGCTCTATGCTAGTTCCTTCCTTAAAGTCATTCCATGTAAATAGCAATACCATATTGTATGGAGGTAGAGTAATTTGTTGCTAGTAGATAAACTTCGCTGAAACCTTCCGGGTCTCTAGTTACTATCGCCCACCAATCCCTTATTCCCATGATATAATAGATTGTGTTATTATATCCTGGACAAATCA
>QMYO01000004.1 GCA_003662715.1 Candidatus Bathyarchaeota archaeon
AACAACCCGGAAGGAGGAAAAAATATGTCGCGTAGTAAGTCTAAGGGTAAGTTGGAAAGTAAGTCTCATGGTATAAAAGGGTTTATGTTGGTTTTGAGGTGCCGGAGACTCAAAACTAAGCTTCAAAAGCTTCTTGACGCTGTTAACGATATTGTTAAAGATCTGCCTGACGGGCGTCTCCTTAAGTTGGAGAGACGCCGCTTCAAGCAGGTTAGCAAGGGCCGTGAATATGAATATGAGTATGTGGAATTGTTTGAAGGTTATGGTGGGAATAAGAGGCTTCTTAAACGTTGGAACGCTGAGAAAGTTCCTCCTGAAGTCCTGCAGTTAGTTGAAATTGAACGTTTTTTCTGCGAGTTAAAAGGAGAACTCTTGAAAATAAGATTCTTAGTTGAAAAACTTCTCGAGGAGAGTGGAGCATGTGGCTAATAAGGTTTTAGACAAAAACGACACTACAAAAAATGTTGGACTCATAGTACAAAAAGAGGGTCATAGTACAAAAATTTGCCCTGTTTGCGGTGAGCCTGGTACTCCTGTTGATAGGACTCCTAATCCGAAGTATCCTCATTTGGTGTATAGATATTATGAGCATGCTGTTAAGCTTCCTTCTGGCCGTTGGGGGGCCAAGTACTGCTATGTCGGCCGAGTAACTCATAGTACAAAAAGCGCTGAAAACGCTACTAGCGCTTCCTCTCATAGTGCAAAAAACATAGTACAAAAAGTTGACGCAAATAAAACTAGTCCTCCTGGGGAACCAACTCATAGTACAAATTTTTGTACTATGAGTGACATGTTTGAAAGGGCCAAGTATCTGCCAGGATACAGGTCCAAAGGTTATACTACTCTTGGTGATATGAAGCGTTTAGGTTTGATTATTAGTGATTTTTCGGCTGAGGAGTTGGATAGGTGGGAGGAGGAAGGTTTAACGGGGTTGAAGAACCATTTGAATGAGAAGGTTGGCTCCATTTATTATCGTTGCGAGTGTGGAGAGAAAATAGATCAAGTAGACCTTTTCTTCAAACATAAAGGTAAATGTCCTAAATGCGGTAAGCAGATTGTTAAAAAAGAAAATTGGGATATTGTACACAATGTATACAATATTGTACACAAAATAGAAAAAGTGAAGGAAAGGAAGAAATGTGGGAACTGTGAGTTTTTTGTTCCAGCTAAGGGTCTTGATGTTGGGGTTTGTCGAAAAACTGGGAAAACCAAACATGAAAGCGAATTTTGTGACAGTAATATTCCAGGTTTAATTCCCAGCAAAATAGAAACATCTCCTCAAGAGGCTCTTCTTAACCGCTTCCTTCTTGAAGCAAGAAAGAAGCTAACAAAAGGTCAAATCTATAAAAAACATAAATAGGAGGTGTAATAGTTTGGGTATTGATTATGATTGGATTTTGGTTAGTGAGGAACCTGAGATTACGGATCCTAAAGGTTTTGTTGAGTTTCTTAAAAGTGTTGGCGACTGTTTCAGGGAAATTGTAAACTACAACTTTGTTTATGAAGATGTAGATGAGTTAACTGCAAGAAAGAAGTGGGCCTTTCTAGGTTTTAAAGGCCCCTATGAGCATGGGCCACATTACAGGATCCCTCGAATGCACCCTGAAGACGAAGAGTTAAAACGGTTTTTAGAAGACCTCTCAAAATACATGGAGAGATGTGAGTTCATAGTTATCAGCGAAGAGTTTCCGTATGTTGAAAACGCAATATGGAAAGTTATTCTAAACAAAGGAGAAGCAAAAATAATACCCTTAACGTTATGCCCAGAGAAGGAGGACAATTCAACATGAGTTTAGATGTTGTTGAGAAATGTCCATGGAAACTGGGTGACTGCTGTACTTATCTTAACAGTTGGCCTCCATGTAACCCCGACGAAGATTGGTGTCCCCTAAACGAAGAATATTATGATTGGCTTAAACAAGAACAATCCGAAAAATTCAAAATAGATTTATTAATCTTCCCTCCTGGGCCAAAAAAAGAGGTGGATAGGTTTGAGTAGTCGTTTTAAGCAGTTTCAAAGAGAAAGCCGTCAAAATCCATCCACTTTTTCATGTTATTCCTCCAAAATCTTTTTCCATGTCTTGTATAGTCTTACAAGTGCGTTTCCAAATCTCCGCGACAAAATGTATTCTCCCTTTGTTGTTCTTATCAACATCCCTAGATCTATCATTCTCTTAAGAACCCTGTAAAATTTTCTTTTTTGAGCTGGGTCACCGTATCCATGTGTCTTTATGAAGTCACTTGTTTCGTAGCAAAGTAATCTATGATGTTTCTTTATGTGCTCTATTATGTTTAGTGCAATTTCTTCCCGCTCTCTGTTTTCGAAAACAGTTCTTAGAAGGCCTTCAAGACCACCTTTAACCTCGTATTCAACAAATTTGATAACCATGTTAGACAACCCCAAGACTACTTGGACACTTATGAGACAAAAACTTTTTCGTAACTTCTCTCTTTTCCGACAAAAAACTTTTTCCAAAAGAGCTCTTGGAACCGAAAATGACAACTTACTGTCAACAATATAAATAACTCACCGAATGATACCTGTTCAATGGCAAGCACATTTAGAAGTTAGCGAGTTACTTTGTAACTTCTTGTGACTTTAGTTCTTCTATTCTTATGCTAATTGCAACCATGGTTGCCATGATAAACCCCACTGCGACACCGACAGATACAGAAAACAGATCGATGTTGACAATGCCAATATTGTCCATTGCAATGGAACATAGAACAATCCCTAAGAACGCAAAGAACAAGAACAAATAAACAGTTTCCAACTCTTTTCTTCTTTTTGACACATACCTCAAACTTGTTCACCTCTTAACATGGTTTCGAAGCTTCTTAAGTTCTTGGATTTTTACATCCAGTACTAGGAGCATGCCCAAGAAAATGCCTGTAATAGAGCCGATGAGCCACGAGAAATGGAACTCAAAGAAACCGAGAACCGAGACCACCACTTGGCCTATAAGTAGCACCACATATACCCAAAAAAGAACCAACACATTTCTTTTGTCCCGTCTCAACTGCTCCTCAACTATTTCCTCCAACTCCAAAACCTACACCTCCTCTTGGTATTGGCATATTATGAATTCGTTTGGGATGAAAAACAAGATCTTAACTTTCTTCTTTCTCAAAACACCGACTTCATGATTTGCTTCGAAAACTATTGTTTGAAGTTCTTTTGCAAGTCTCATGAATTCTTCTTTATTGTCGAAAAACACGTAGTACGGAGGCCCACGAAGATCGAAACTACCAACCTTAACGGTTTTCAAAGTTCTTCCCCCTTTTCTTCAATTTTTAAGGGAAGGGTGAACCCGTAGTAGTCGTATGCTAAGTGTTCTGTTGTCGGCCAAAAAGTACGGTACTCTTTTATCAAAAGGTTTTGTGGAACAATTATGTCGAATGTTTGATTCACCTTTTCCGTTAATACCTCTACTTTCAGTTTTGTACCTGACATGTAACATAGCTGCGTTACTGCTTCCCCGTTCTCATCTGTAATTAAAGCTTCACGTAAAACCCCGTTCAAATAAATAAGGACCCTAGCGTTAGGAACAGGAACAACTGCTTCATTCTCAAAAAAGTAAACAACAATAAACCTCAAAGGCAAAGCATCATCAACAAACTCCACATCAGAGGAAGGACACGGAGCACCAAAATAGGCCCCCACAATAATGGCTAATGCAAGTAAACCAACCCAAACAACAGCCCTAACATATCTCATCAAAGATCTCACCCCAATATTTAACTTCCTCCTTCAACCGTAATTTCACGCACCTATTCTTCCATTACCAATCTGCCTTCAAATTTTAAATCAACATTTGGTTCTATTTCAACTGAAATCCTTTCTTCTTCAATTTGATATTTTATTTCGTCTTCAGATATTTGGCGAATTAAGTTATAGCAGACTTCACAGAGAAAGATTTTTGTATAATAAAGTTCTATCTCCCTCACGCAACACTCATAACCTTTATCCCTAAATGGGTCGTCACCACTCCCAAACATTTCTAAAACCTTTTCTAAAACTTCCTTTGCAGTTCTCCCACATAACCAACACTTAGTTTTTTCACTTATCCCCATAACACCACCTCCTTAAATTTCATACATATTTTTTAAATAATATAATATCGAACTTGGAAGTTGAGCGGTATGTCAGTGTCGTACATATTATGAGTAAATAGTTTTATAGTATAATTTTTGGAACCGTGAGTTCTGGGTAGTTTTCTAGTAGGATTGCTTTGCTTTTCTTTCCGATCTTATGGAGTTCTTCTCTGATTAGGTTTAATGCCAATTGTTCATAAGCATCTCTCAAAGGTTTATACCAACTGTAGAAACTGTCGGGCAGATAACAGAGAAATTCATCTTCATATATTCTTCTTACACCCGATTTCTTCATGTCAGGGGTTGTCCAATGTAGGTACGCCCTAGCCAATCTGCTCCATCTTTTCACGAAATCCTCTTGTTCTTCTCCGTTTTCATTTACCCTTGGAGAGTCTCTTTTCAATATCTTGATGTTAATTGCTTGCGGAAATTTTCTCAGTTTTTTAAAGATCCATGCAGGTGTTGGCGTCGTACATATTAAACATGCAAGCCTTGTCCTAGCAACATTAAGATATTTTCCTATAGCTATGAGGAGAGGGTCCCACCATTCTAAAGCATAACACCATAGGCCAGCATCATCCCATATGAGCCCTGGAACTCTCTTAAGACCCGATTCTTTTATTTGTTCAAGCTTATCTAAGAATTGTTGAGGATGGAAGAAAATAAACTGTTTAACCTTTTCCCACGCTTCCTTTTTCCTCATGTTATAGACTTCCATTAAAACTTCAACCATAACCTTAATGGAATATGCACTTTTCCCATATCCTAAAGGAGCGTAGACAACGATTAAATGAAATTCTTCAGGTGGTAAAAAAGCATTTAAAATTTTTTTAGTTGTTACGAAGGGCAATTAACTGCCCCCTTCTTCAGGTGTTAAATCCCCTTCTTTCCCACGTTCAATTATACGTTCAATTCCTTGCGTAAACTGTTGGATAATTACAGCTCTGCTAGGCGCAACATCTATGTTACGATAGCAAAGACCCATAACCGTTTCTCCACGTGGAAAAACATGTATTTTAAGAAAGCTTCTCAATTGGAAGTAGATTATGTACTTGTATCCTGTTTTCACTTTCTCCATCATTTGCAACTGCGATAGGCAAAGTTCGTAGGACCACCAATAAATTGTGTGCCATGCTTTCAACATTTTTGCGAACTGCGGATTGTCTCCTGCCCTAGCGTAGGGTTCCGCGGCCAACGCGATAACGTAGTTTAAACCGTGAAGCTTCGTCATCAAAGCGTAAACAAAGTTTTCAGGTGTCGGATCATATTTTACCCCTTGCTGTTTCTCCAACCATTCTAGGAACTTGTCTTCTGGCATCCTTATGAGACGTGAAACTTCTTCGATAATTGCTTTTCTCTCAGCTAATTGTTGATCTGCGATGACACTTACACCTAGGTCTTCAAGTTTCTCTTCGAAGCTAAGCTTCCTCTCCTCTTTTTTACCGAACAACTGTTTCAAGGATTCAAGCGTTTCTATCTCCTCCCTTTACTGTAATATGCGATGCTGAAGAGAATGGCCATGAGAATTAAAAAGAACAATTGGTTCTGTGGAACCATCAACCAGTCTTTCATACCGTAGAAGAACGCGAACGGCGTCACTATTGCAACTAAAGCAACAACATGAGACCATGGAACATTGAATCTCCTACCAAAAGCGTATTTTACTGCTTCATCTAAATCGTGGAACTGCGAAGCAAAAACAAGGAAATGTTGCTGTGCAAGTTCCTTTACGCTGAACTTCGCTTCAAGCAAACCCATCATCTCAGCGTTCACATGTTTAAAGCTTTCCTCCAACAAAATGTACTGCGTCTTCCAATACTCCACTTGTCTCTGCAACTCTAAGCTTTTGGCGTGAAGATCCAAATATTTGTCTATAAGCTTGTAAACATCAACATATGAAATATCGTGAGTCTTCAAGTATTCTTCAATTTCCCTTGGAACCTCTATTTTCTCTTCTTTAGCCTCTACCATGAGCAGCCTCCTCCACAACTTTATCCAAAGTTTTCACAGGTGTCTGTGGAAGTAAGTATTGCAACGGTGGAATATCGATGTCTCCAGGTGCATCTTTCAACCAAAAAACGGGTATAGGTTCAGCGTGATCTGTGTCAACAACTTTCCTTAATACAAGAACAACATCACAAGTCTTACTATGTGTAACTCTAAACCCCTTGTATTTCGCTTTTCCTTGATCAAATTTCATTCGAACTTCATATGGATACTGATGTAAAATTACACATTTACTGAACTCGCCGAAAGGATCCAGTTTAACGGGGACACCCAAAGTTAAGATCGTTGCATAAAGTCCGTCATAAAATTCCTTGGAATCAACATTAGTGACAAAAAGATGTAAATGTTTTGTTTTTTTCTGATAACATCTTGTAACGGCATGAATATATGTGTACTGTGATGCTTGAACCGTGAAAATATATTCGATGCCAAACAAGCCGCAGACAAGAAAACTCATGGATCCAATAAATGAAACCCATTTCCCCAATGGTTGTAACGCGGTCATGATAAAAAGTGTTACGATGAAAACTCCCATCGCGTATAGGTCATCTGTTTCCATGTGGGCCCTCCTTTTCTTTTTTTATTAAGGGTTTTATTTCTATTGTCCAATTCAGAGGGTTGTTTCCTTTCCGTATGACTTTTACTTCAACCAAGTCTATTGACATGATGCCCCAAAAAGAGGCGATTTTAGCTGGTATTATGACGCCTTTCGACGTGCCTATTTCAATTATTCGCTGTTTTCTTTGAAAAGCAATATTTTCTTCATTCGAGTTTTTATTCATATTACAACCCCTTATTATAATAAAATATTACAATGAAAGACCTCAAAACAATGCTATAATACTTTATTCCAAGCTAAATTTATTAACAACTATTTAATAAATTTTATCAAAAATCTATGAGGGTGATGTGAGTGAAACTCAAACTTTGGCACTTACTTTTGATCTTTTTCATAGTGTGGTTCGCAGTGTCATATGGCCTTATTTCAATAAATTGGTCTGGATGGCAACCGCAAACCACAACCGAGGAAGGCGTAGTCGTAACAAGAAGCATCCAGTTCACAGTATACGACAAGTACGGTGGAGCCGCAGTTGCATCCGCTTCGATCTCAGTTTACGATGAGAACTTGTACCAATTGGAGACTTTAACCACGGATTCAAACGGTCAAGCAACCACAAACAAAGCGTACACTTCAGGGACAAAACTGTTTGTTCTAGTCACCAAGAGCAACGATAAAGCATGGTACGAAATTGTTGTTCCAACGATGAACCCCGCGGACGTAGAAGCAATGACCACGATACCGATGACCTTAGAGTTCTTCTCACTTGACACTTCAATGACAATTAAAGTAATAGACCAAGAAGGAAACGTCTACTCAAGTGGCGATACATTGAACTTAACAAACCTCGGCTTAGATAAAATCACGTTGACAATTAACGGATATGTTTCTGCAGACGGAAAAGGCTTCATCTCAAGTTACGATCCATTAAATGACATTGACTGGAACGTAATTTTATATGCAAGTCTCAGTGGAACTGGCTACGAGTTAATTAGCATCACTGGTTTTGACCGTGGCTACGAGAAAGGAACCACAATGTACTACGCTGAGAAACTTGAGGATACAGAGGTAACCAAGTACAAGCAAGGAAACCAGTACGTCTATGACGGTGTTTGGTCGAGAACAGTGACATTAGATGCAACTGGCTACTCAGGTTCAACAGTAACCTTAACGATCATAGTTTACGCGTATTCTGACCCAGACTACCACTTCACATATGGCAGCTATGGTCCAGATGCAGTTGCAATGTGCTCTTCATTCACGTTGACAATAGAGCACTAACAACGCCCCCACCTCTTTATTTCAGGAGGGGATGAAAACGGCAAGGAGAAGAAGAAAGACACATAGGGGGCGACGTAGAAGATCGAGGAAACGTTGGATTCAACACGCTATTAAACGTCCTGGTCGTGTTCGCAGATATATGATGCGGCGATACGGTCCTGAAGCGTTCACAAAAGACGGTGAAATCAAACAATCCTATATTAACAAAGCTATTAAAGAGATTAAGTCTCGACCTAAGTCGAAGCGTAACACAAGTCTTCTACGGGCACTTTACTTGGCACGTAGACTTGAAACAATGCGTAAAGGAAAGTAAAACCTTCTTTTCTCTTATTTTACGGGTTACAGTGCCTAGGTGTTTTCCACCTAGGCGTAACCCGAAAACCTTCACGGAGGATGATGAGCAATGAAAATTAACTGGAAGGAATTTGCACTGTTCTTCATATTGTTCCTAATAGTTTTCTCAGCGTACGATTTCATAGCAAGTTTCTTTACATTTGCGGGTGCATGGGCATCATGGGTCGCGATGATCGTCACGGTGTTCATTTTCTACTATGCTTGGAAATGGTTGTCGAAGAAGAGATTGGGGGTGTAGTCTACGATGCAACGTAAACATCTCCTCGCCATTTTTTTACTGTTGATCTTCGTCGCCGCGTTCTTCATGGTTAAAAACACCACGACCTCTGGGGACCAAGACTTCGCGATTTCGGTTGGAGGTGAAGTTAAACTTTACGACCCTAATGGCAACCTTGTTTCAAAGCAAAAACTTGTAATGTTAGCGTTAATGGATAAAAACCAAGAAATTGATTCTATGGCCACGTCGATATGGTGGCAATGCGGTGGCCGAGACATCGATTGGAACACGTTAAAAGTTAATGTTGAGGTTCGTCTATCAGTGTTTTATACTCCTTTGACCCCTTATCTAGCTAAAACATTAGTTGACAACGAAGTTTTAGACAATGTTACTCACGGTGAGAAGAGTGGGGAACATGGGGTTACTCTTGAAAGCTTAGATGATATTGTTGCACCTTACATAAACGATTTTGCAAACAACAGTTACATAAACTTTAGAATCGTTTTTAAGATCTCTGCTCAAGCAACCGATCTCTACGGATACGTTAGATCTGCCGATCCAGTAAAAGTTGTAGCGGTGACGTCGTTAAAATGGGTGCAACCTTCATTGACCGTTGAAGGAGACCTTGTAACAGACAGCGAGGCTCAAACCTATGAGGCAGGCTACTCGGATGGCTATAATGATGGTTACAATGAAGGCTACGACGATGGGTATCGAGGAGCACCTTACGATGACACTCCTCCTTCCGTAAGTGGTTCAGATGAATATGTTCAAGGCTACGAGGCAGGATACAAAGACGGATACGATGAGGGTTACTGGGATGGATATTATGCTTCTCAAGGAATACCACCTGGAACCCCACAACCATATTGCATAGTGCTTTCCGCAACTTCTAACACAACCAGTGGCAATAGGTCTTCAATCATTATTATTGGATTGGTTGCGGCTGTAGCAATGTTCTTCTGGCTTCACAGAAAGAAGGAAGGTGAATAATGGTGATACGGCAAGACCCGATTTCAAAAGGCCTCGCAATAATGGGTTTGCTGATACCAGTGTTTATCAGCACTTTTGAACTTACATTGTACGCTTTGTTCCCATCTTTTCTTTTAATTGCTGGGATCGTTGGTCAACGATACGTGTTGAAGAAAATAGATGAGGACCCGACGATAGATGCAGGTGAATTTTCAGACATAATGTTTTGGTCTTTCGCGGCGTTGACAGTAATACTTGTATCTTCACTTGTAATACCTTACTTCGCATACCCAAGCAGCATTGAAACAGAAACCTTAGACATAATGTCCTTACGCTTGTTTGTAGTTTTAATGGCTATTGCGGAGGAACAGTTTTTCCGCGGCTTCCTAACAAACTTTTTTCTCGTGAAGCTTCCACCTGCATTCGCAGTTTTAGCCTCGGGATCCATTTTCGCAATATATCATTTCGGTGTTTATGGCACGTCTTTCGACCTTATAGGTTACGTTTGGATTGCAGGCACCATTCTAAGCTACATTGCAGTTAAAACCCAAAGGCTAAGCCCATGCATGTTGGCCCATATCGTAAACAATTTGCTCGCCGTGTAAGAGAGGTGAGCTGTGTGGGCCTTCAAGAATGGGTGTTAAAACAGTTGGTTAAATTCCTCTGGTGGCTTGTTTGGACGGATCTTGAACGTTTATTGGATGAAATCATTATCGTACTGTTCCTTTCAGTTATATTGGCGTATATTGTTTGGAAAATCTTGAAAGGTGAATAGTGATGGCGTTTAGGAAACGGGTAATCCAGTTTCTTGTGTTAAGCTTCATAATGGCTGTTTGGCAACTCTACCTATCTGACATGTATGAAAACTGGTTAACATTAAATGGGAAAACATTAGGCCTTGGAGAACTCATGCTCGCAAATTTTATACTCATGTTAATCGCCTTTATAGCAACAGAAATACTTGTCCCTGGAGGTGAAAAATAAAATGTTTCGTGTAAGAACTAAACAACGAATAATGTTGTTATGTCTATTAAGTTGTCTATTACTAACGACATTTTTACCGATGAATGTCCACGTGCTTCCTTCTTATTCGTTAACAACAGAAAGAACCGTTAAGTTAATTTGTCTGAGCGATTTAAGCAGTAAACTTCAGGGAGCGGGTGTTATAAAAGTATCAGTTGATACTGTCCGAGACAGGTTACTGGCTCTAATAACTACTTCTGATCTAAATTTTGAATTAGTCTACACAACCGATCTAGAAAACTGGTATTCACTTGCAAATTTCACAGGAACATTTACAGTTCCAAGAGCATATCTCAACGCAAAATATGGATATTATTTTGTTACGGCGAGAGACACGAGAAAAATACATGTTTTCAATGGAACTGATTGGAACACCTATACATTACCAGATTTTAAAGGTGTGAATTACACTCTTTGGATGGATGAAGAAAATAGCGTGATATTTGAAAATGGGACAATATATGCACCAGTATACTGTTATCAACCATATACAATGCCATACGTATTGAAATCCACAGATTGGGGTGCTACATGGTCTCTTTGGTTCAATATTACTGAATACGATGCAAGGGCAAATCATACACATGCAGTAGGTTACGATCCATATAGTGGTTGGTTCTGGATAAGCTATGGTGACACAGGCAAAGGCGAGATTATTCTTTATCCCAATAAAACAATCGTAATGAATATGACAACGACAGGTGAATCTGGAGTTGGATCTGTAGGTTTCCTTTTTAGTGAGAAATATGTATGGTTAGCTCCCGACGGTAACGTTTATCGTTGGCCTATAAGCGACAGAAAATTTCTCTACTCTCTACCTTACCCTCAGATGTACAATGTATCTCACATTGCTTGGGGCAAATACTATGATAGCGAATACGGCATCTACTACATTGGAGTACAGAACTATACAGGTTATAGAGGAGGTCTTTTTGCAAGCAAAGACCTAGTTCACTGGTATCCTATTCTAATTCAAGACAATATAAGTATAAATGACATTGTTGTCTATCACGATTACGTTGTTTTTGCAGAAGGTGCACCTGGCAGAACAGGGAAACTATATGCTATAAAAAGGCTCTCTGCACCGATTTTCACGGAAACAACTGTAGGCACAACATATGAATCATCGTATCTAGTTCAAGGAGACGTTGGTTTTGACTTAAGAACAACAGTACTAGAAAATGCCAAAATATACCTTCAACCTAAAATAAACGAACTTAAAATAAATGATACAGGTTTTGAAACAGATCCAGGACAATGGTGGGGATATTCTGGCACTAAAGATGGTACAGGAACACATAGTGTTTCAAAAGTTTCAACAAATCCATACAATGGATCATATTGCTATAAACTTATAGTTAGGATGGACACAGGGACATACTATAAGCTGAGGCTTATTTACATGAAAAACATAACTGTACATGAGAAAACTGCTTATACCGCAGTCTTCTTCATTAAGAAAAACTCCACAATAGGAAAACTGCAACTTGAAATAGACTACTATGACTCTGATGGCAACTCGCTTGGTAGTACAGTTTACTACTATTTGAAGGACATTGTAAAAATAGATCAATGGACTAAGACGTTTATCAGTTTTAACACTTCTGAAAATGCAGCTAAAATGTACATGAAACTGGTTTTAGAAATCAATACAGGTAGCATAAGTAATGTTTACGGTAAAGCAGTTGAAATGTTTATAGATGAATTTCACATATATGAAGGAGCTGCTTTAACAAACGTAAGTGGAAGATGGATGGTAACCATAGGTGACAGACAGTATGTAAACGCGACAGAAATAACAAGAACTTTCCTTTACAACAGCGTCATAATAAGCAGCGATACACCATTACAAGTAAACATAACTGGTCTTACAAAAGTAATCAGTACAAACGATATCACCTCCATAAGCTTCACGGATCAGCGTTTACACGTAACCTTAGATGCTCCATCAGGAACTATTTCCACGTTGACTGTTTACTGCGGTGGTTACGGTGAACCCGAATACATTTATGTTGAACCTGACAGCGAGTTGGTTTCTTGGAGTTACAATGTTTCAACTTCGCTTTTAACCGTTCAAGTTAAACATGGAAGCCCTGCTAACATAACTATCTCATGGGTTTCAACCTCGTCAGGTGGAGTTGTCCCTTCGAAAATAAGGACTCAAATAGTTTTAGACACTGCTACTTTAAGCGTTAAACCCAATGAAACAGTTGTTGTTTCAGGTCGCCTGTTAGATGAGTTTTACAACCCGATTCCTAACGGTAAACTCACGGTTACTTTTCTTTGGAACGGCTCTAAGATCACGGTTTACAGCGATGTTGATGGGCGTTTCACCTTCACGTTTAAAGCACCTGGCGAGAAAGGGAAATACGCTGTGCACATATACTTTACAGGTGACACAACACATAGTTCCGCGGAGAAAATCTACAGGTTTTACGTGGGCCCTCCCATTGGCCTTCCAGTTCCGTTAAACTTACCGTCGCTGCCACCGACACAGACCCTTATTTTAACAGCTGCCTTCGCAACATACATCTACTTGAAGAAAAGGAGGGAGAGAAAATAAAGAGGATTCCTGTTGCTTGGAGAATTAAAGGGAACGTTGCTGAGCCAGTGTTGTTTCACGTTAGGTACGAGTTTAAAGATTTTTTGAAAAGTTTATATTATTTTTTAATGTTTGTTAATATGATCATCGGGTTAATTAAAGTTTTAGAGGTGTTACTATGAAGAAAAACGTAGTGTTAATCTTGTTGCTGATATTTGCAATGTTCACGTTAACCTCTATTCAAATAACATTTGGTCAAACGGTTACACCTGAAGTAGGTTACTACGCGGTGAAATACGTGCCACAGCAAGTTTCAGGTCTAAGAGAATCAACATTTGAAGGTTTCGTTAAAAACGCGACACATAGCGATCCTATTGCAACGGTTAACATTACAAGTGTGGTAAGGCCTTCTGAAGCAACATGGCTTGGAACTCATGTTTCAGGTGAATTGTCCGACCTAACATATGTCGATGGAAGCACCATGCGTTTCGAATCAGATCTGCGAAATGGGTTTCAAGTTGTTGCTCTTTATTTTAATGTTTCACTTAATTGGTACCATGTTTTCAACGAGTCTTGGGTTTCATTTCTCAACGTTACTGTGTACGGTAATTCAAGTATTTTATGTGATGTTGCAGCAGATGTTTACATTTACAATTACACGGCAAGTGAATGGATCTATGTTGATCAACTAAATTCCACCACGCTTACACATTGCAACTACATTGTTCCTAACGGTAGTGAACCAACGGTGCTCGATGAAAAAATACATCAAACAGGCAACGTTCTTTTCTTCAATACGTTGCTGATTAAAATAGTTTACAACGATACTGCGACAAGTTTTACTGTTGACATTGACTGCATAGAGGTAACAGTTAACTATCAGTTTAACATAGAATTTCAAAATTGGTCGATCTCGCAAGAATATGTTCGACACCCCTCTACGGGTCTCTATGTTTACAGCTATTTCAGCAACACAACGATAGTACTACCAGACGAGTGGGAGCATCCCTCGAACAACGAAGGCCCACCTGGAAACTACACCATTTACTTTGTTTCAGACAGTGAGAAACTTATGAGCGATGTAAGCTTCGACATAACGCTTCCAAACCAATATTGTTCTTACAGTTTACCTTCAAAACTAACCGTGGAACTATTAATCGACGGTGACCCATCCGTTGAAATACCATTCAACCTCCACTTCTATTTAACTCCCGTCTACATTATTGATGCAGACGGTTGCAAGGTTTTAGATGCCTCGTTTACCTACGATACTTTTCGCCTCGCAGTTTATCTCGATGGGACTGGAAGCAAAGAATTGAAGTTTTACATTGCAAATGAGCCTTACAGGATTTACGTTGACGGGGACCCTTACACAAACTACGTTTACAATAAGCAAACATATGAGTTAACTGTTTTCTACAGTTTCGGTTCAATTCACTTGATCGAGGTCGAACAGTATAGTCCTTCGCAGACAGGTGGAGGCGGTGGTGGAGGAGGCTTTACTCCTTCAACGCCTTCGCTTCCATCTGTTCCAACGCCGAGAGGACAGCAGGCAAGAGTAACTTTTGGAATCGTGGCGATAATCGTGCTGATTGGAGGAGCATATCTTTACTCCGAGATTTCGAAGAAAAAATCTCTTTCAAAGCTTTGGCAATCCGAAGTTAAAAAAGGTAAGAAGGTTAAATGGAAAAAACGAAAATGGTGGTTTGAATAATGGATGATGTAGAAAAATTTGTTAAAATAGTTGGAGTTGCATATGCAATCCTCATAGGAATCCTCCTACTCCTATACTTCATGTTGTAAAGGGAACAAAAATGAAGGGAAACATCAAAACATACATCGCATTAGCATTGGTTCTCGCATTGCTATTTGTAACTCCATCAAAATATTCGGTATCAGTTAGAAACATTCACGGTTGCAATATTACGGGCGTCCCAAAGTATAATTGGGGAACTTTTTGGGACCACTTCTATGATGCGAAACCAGACCTTGAAAAAGAACTTAAACTCGTCTGCAACTTGGGTTTAAACCTCGTTGAAATCTACATTCCCTATCACTGTTTCCCCGACTTGAACTATGTGAAGTTGAAAGAGTTTATGAGAATAGCTAAAAAATATGGTTTAATGGTTATTGTAACTTTAAACGACGATGTTTACCCCGACAATGTGAACTACACCTACATCGAGCTTCACATGAAAGCAATAATTGACGCAATAGGATCCATGTCGAATCTCTTCGCCTTCGGGGTAATGAACGAATATAATGGGCGTTTCGGAACCAATATGAGTTTTGCGAAATGGTGCATATCAAAGCTCCGCGAATTAACTTCCAAGCCAATCGTATTTGACTTAGTGTATTTTTGGCATATGCCTTGGCAAATCTACGTTGGTCTCGACGTGGATTACTACAGTTTCTCTATTTATTCGATTCCTCCATTTGATTTCGCCGCGGAAACCTTCGATGAACTTCTTGCATCGGCTGAGAAAGTTTTGGGGAAACCCGTGTTCCTCGGCGAATTCGGTTGGCGTACAGATGGCGAAGATCCAAGTTACACCGAGGAGAAACAGGCAGAATATTATAGGAAGGTTCTAGGTGAGGTTCACGGGAAATATGGTTGGTTGTTTTGGTGTTTTACTGATTGGGTTGAGTTAGATGAGCAGTGGGGTGTTTACACTGTGAATTTCGAACCTAAACCTGTTGTAGAAGTTATTAGAGAGGTGTTATCATGAAGGTTAAGTTGAGGTTGCCTGATGGCCGTGTTGTTGACGCTGAGAAACTTGACTTCGAAGTTGAAAAAGAACCTTGGCTTAAAATTAAATGCAGCGATGGGACTGTTTTGAAGATGAAAGTTGTTATTAAAGCTGTTTTCCGTTTAAACGAACATATACCGCAAACAGGTGAACCCATGTACTTCGTCTTTTCCGAAAACATTTTATCCGCGTTCAACGTGCCAAAACACTTAATGAAAGAACCTGAAAAACGCAAAGAGGTGAAATACCTTGGGTAAACTTGAATGGTACGACTGGATAATCCTCTTCACACTAATCGCATTAGCATTTATACCCGACCCAAGCGACGCAGTAGACCTCGGACTACCCATCGCAGAACCACTCATGGCATACATATATTATTATTGGGTTTCAAAGAAAAGAAAATAAAAGAAGGAACTAGATATTCCTGAGTTTTAGGTGGGAATGAGATGCAAGACGTATATGTCTATAGAAAGTCAAAATATCTTCTCAAATACTGTCTCACTTTTGTATCATATTTTATCTCATCTATGTTACACATATTGTATCACCAATGTTGCATATTTTGTCTTTTTTATTGTTGGTGGGTTACCAAGAAAAGGACGTAACTTTCTTATTACACTTGCAACAAGAATTTTTGAGGAGGTGTTAAAAATGGTGAAGAAAAGTAGGGGAACGCCTATTGCGTTTTATACTGACGAAAAGGAATAGGGTCTTCCTATTCCTCGTTAAAACGGAAAAATTAGACCTATTTTCCCGAGGAAGGGGCGACGTAGAAGAAAGGTTAAGTTCGGTAGGAGGCCTTCGCTGCAAGATGCTTTAAGAGCGCATAGTATGCGTTCTCAGAGGGCGCGTAGCGTAGATGAGCGTCGTGAAGCTAAATTGGCGAAGACCGTGGAAGAATGGATGCGAAACCCTTCGAGAAGAGACTTGAAACAAGTAGACTATCCTAAAGAAAAAGCGAGAAAAGGGATGTTGTTGAGGCCTTTGAAGCTTGATGTGAGTGTTCCAGAGTGGAGTTCAGGTGTTTTTCTCTATGGGAGTAGGGCTCACCCTGTGAAAGAAAGTAAAAATGGTCTTTACTATTATCATTTGGATTGGAGAAGTATGAAAACAAACATGTCCTTGGAGGGTGATTGGGTTTACGATAAAAAAACGGGGAAAATCTACGCTGTCGAACATGAACCAATAAAGAAACTTGGCAAGAAAGGGTTCAGTTTTTGGCGTGTTACAGCCCCAAGGGGAGAAGATGTTGAAATAAACGGGGAAACCTATGTGATTGCAGGATCCACAGAAAAAGAAGTAATCTTGTGGAGAAAAGGAAAATTCTACACAATAGACCCAGAAAAACTACAAAAAATAATGAAAAAATAAATTATTTTATGATGAAGTACAGTAGTACTTTTGGCTCCTTCGCACGTAGTTGAACCACGAAAACTCCCTGTTCCTCATCCCAAGGATCCTCAGTCCAAGTCTCAAGATCTGTTTCCCAAAGTAGGTCGTAAAGCTTGTTGTACATTTCTTCACTCTTCAATTCAATGAATATTTTAACTTCTTTCTCTATTTCTTCCTCAACTACTTCACATCTCATAAAGCCTCCCTCCTATTGAATGGTATTGTAGTATTGTTTTGAATAAAAGTTTAAGGTCGTTTAGTGTTTTTTGTAGTTGTTTTAGCTGTTTTTTCCCAACATAGTTATGACCTTGTTTAAGGTTATTAATGAAGTCGATGACAGTAGCTAAACTGTTTGGATCAATTTTTTTTGCTGTTTGAAGTAATTGCCTTTCAAAATAGCCCTTTATATTATGCTCCACCATCTTGTCTTCAGGTCTTAAAACATCCATTTCACACACCTCCTTTCCTCCCATGGATGGGAGGGGAGACCCGGGCCAAAATAAAAAAGGCCCGGACACAGCACCTACCCATTTCAGGTAGGCTCAGGCTAAGCCCGATTTAAGCCGTGCCCGGGCCAAAAAAGGCGTGGGCAGGGCTAAAAATTTAATCTTCTAAGAGTTCCTTTGGTAAGTCAAAAGGTATAATTTCTCCGACTTCTCTGTCGGGGCTGTGGCTTTGCACCACCACTGCCCCTAGCCTAGGATCATGGTGAGCAACCCACTTACAATAGTGATAGTGATGCGCTAAGAAACTGTGTAACCATATTGGACCGCGACCTGAAATAATAACTCCACGTTTTCCGTCGGCCTTAGGCGGTTTTACCAACTGCAATATGTGAGGCGTTATTGTCCCTCCTAGTTCAAAGTAAATCACCGTATACTGTGGGAAGAAAAAGCGCTGGAATTTTACGTTCCATCCCATGATTGATCACCTTTAAATGCTAAGTCCATCGATATCACTGAAATGTACACCTGACATCAGTATTCCAGCGAGACGTTGAATAACAACGACAATTTCCAATGGGACATATCCTGGAACATTGAAATTCTCTTTTTCGTAAACAGTAACTTCTTTAAGTTCGCTGTTGTCAACGTAATAAATGTACAATGTTACATAACCTTTGAAGCTTTCGTAGTACCTAATTATACAAAGAAAATCATCGATGTCGATGTAAAACGGTTTCTTCTGAGTTTCACCAACCTGTTGTACCCTGTATCCTGTATCCCTGTATCCTTTCTCTGTTTTCTTGATTCCCCAGATGGGGAATCCAGAAGTTCTGCGACTCCACGCTGTTTCATGGAAATCGAACCAAATTTTATTACCTTTTAATTTAGCCATCTTTCACCACCCCGATGGGGTTGGGAAGACCAGCCCCTGCGGGTACGGGACCCGCGTGGGGGAATTGAACCCCCGTTTCCGGGCAACATCCCGCCCTTCCGCCCCTGGGGCTTTTACCCTAGGGGTTGTGTTACTATTTGCTACTTGTTTTATATAAGTGTTACGTTTTGGTTAGAAAAGGTTAGATTTGTTAAGAAAGTTTTTTATAACTTTACTTATACTTATTAGATTAATTAGTTATTGGTAATGAGTTGTTTAGGTGATGTGTGGTGTCTGAGTTTACGACGATTAGCCTTCGGCCAGAGACAAAGAAGAAATTGGATGATTTTGCGAATAGATATCTTGTGAAGATAGCTGCGAAATTTAAAAAATCTCCGCGAAAAGTCAGCCACGACGACGTTGTAAACTTTCTTCTACAGTACGTTGAAAAACTTGAAAAAAAGGCTTCCAACAGTGGTAACAGTATTGTTCTTTCAGGTGAAGTGAAAGAAGAATTGGATATTTTTAGGGATTTTTACATGGATGGAGCTGACTACAACGATGTCGTAAAGTTTCTTTTAAAAAACGTTAAGAGGTGAAACACATGGCTGAAAGAAAATTGATTAATTTGTTGGCGAAATATGTCGGCGAGTTCAGGATCATGCTTAAAGATTTCGCGGCGAAATTGGAAGATCTTGAAGACGAACTCCTTAAACTTAAAGAAGATCTGAGGAGGATTAACCGTGGTTGATATTGTTATGGAAGGCTTGAAAATCATTAACTTTCAGAGAATGGCGACAGGAATAATTGGTAATGTTGAGATAGAGTTGGACTTAGAATGGAACCCTAAGCATAAATGTTGGGAGGTAAACTGTTTCCTTTATGATAACAAGAAGGGAGTAGGCGTTGAATTGTGGAAGTTTTTCCCCAACTACGAGTCCGCAAAACAATATTTTGAGAACATCGTTAAAAAACACGGTTTAAAAATAAAAGGAGAGGAAAACCGTGAAGGCATGGAAAGTAGGTTTCATAGTTGAAACCAAATTGAAACCAGAGCAAATATCAGCTAAGATAAAAGCCGCTTTCCAACTTTCAGGGGAAATCACATATATAGAAATCATAGAACTGGAGGGGCCTAAAGATGAGGGTTGATAAGGCTTTTCGGGTTGCAACTTTTGTTTCGAAGTGTAATGATTTTGGGTCAAATGAGGTTCGTTTTGTCAAAGTGTTTTTTGATGAGGAAGACAGTTCTTGGAAAGTGTTGACGAACATTGCTTTCAACCGCACTTTGTACGGTTTGTTTGAAGTTTCCCGTGAAGAGTTGATTTTAACCTATATCTGTCAGAAATGTGAGTTTTGGAAACGTATCGATAAGCATTCATGGTTCGGGTTATGTACGAGGAACGGAGGGGAAATCAGGTATTACAGTGACACTTGCATGGATTTTGAGCCTAGAGACGGTGTGAAACTCAGAAAAACAAGAGGAACATGGCGATGGATCTTGCAAGAAATACGAATCAACAACCTTGTTAAAAAACTTTTTAGGGGTAATGGAGATGAAGGAGAAAAGATCTGTTGATGAAGTTTTAAGTGATGGTTGGGTTGTTCGCGCCTTAATGTTAATTGACCGTTTAAATGTTTTTGATGAAAGTGACCATGTTTGCCAAGAATTGTTGAAGATTTTAGATGAGTTGAATGTCGATGAGCTGCGTAAGCTTGTTAAGGTTCTCGTAGGTAAATATGTTGCTTGTAGAAGGGTTTCCGATCCGCAAATCGGTACTCCCCTCCACTTTTCACCCCTGTTTTTAGGTTCTCCCTCATCTCCGTTTTTTGAAGGTGCGAAAGATCGGGAACCCTTCGGAAAACTCTTCCACATAGCTTTTTGGATATGGATATGGGTATGCTACCTACTCGTTTGGCACTTCACTTCAAACAGCTCCTTGCCAACAATGTTACTCTTGGCGACAACCCTCTTCCTACTGGGATACTTCTACGGATATCTACAGTCTCTCAGCCCACCAAAAAATTCTTCCTCAGCCAAACCCTCCTCCCCTCTCCCCCGTCTACCTGCAAATGAACTTGGAAGCGATGCAGGTAGACCCGCAAAAGGTGAAAGGCTGAGAGAAAACAAATGTCCAATCTGCGGAAGCAAAATGGAAGAAAAACCGTGTTTTCTTTTCGACGCGGCGTCAGCTGAAATCATAAAAGCAAAAGAATACGTATGCAAAAAATGCGGTTTCACACGTGTAATCTCACCCATTTAAGGAGGAATAAAATGAAATGTTTGGAGCAAAAAAAGATTTAAATTCAAAATCATTTACCGACAAAAAGTACCGTGGGTTTTTTGTTTTTCGCTTGGTTGTTGAGGTTTTTGCCTTCGATGATGGAAAAGTTACTGTGAGATGTGACTTGCAACGCGACGACAGGAGCGTAGACTATTGGTATTGGTACGGTGCAGTCGATGCGAAAGCCGCATTAAAAGAGTTGAAAAACTTTGTAGATAAAAAATTCACCTTCATGGAAGGAATGGTTTTACAAAACGTGAAAAAGGAGGAAAACAAGGGATGAGTGTTAATAATTTGAAAGTTAAAGAGGAGGAAGTCCCCACGTTCACGGTTTTAGATTTAGATTCAGGTAGAGCAACTAAAAATCCAAGTATACGACGACCATATTCAAGTAAAAGAGGGAGGGCCGATCTTGAGTAGGATGTTTAAGTTTGTTAGGAAGACTTGGAACCCTGTGGTTGGCTGTACTCATAATTGTACTTATAGTTGTTGGGCTCGTAGGATGGCTAAGAGGCAGAAACATCGTTGCCAACTTTGCTACGAGTTTGTTCCTCATTTACATGAGGAGAGGTTAAATGTTTTTGTTCCCAGGAGGCCTACGCTTTGCTTTGTTTGCGATATGGGAGACCTGTTTTGCGACGGTGTTCCAGACGAGTGGATTGAACGTGTTCTCAACGTTGCGAGGAGATGTCGCAATGTTATTTTTCTTTTTTTAACTAAAAACCCAGCAAGATATTTTGATTTCCTAGACCTGTTTCCTGAGAACAGTATTTTGGGATGTACTATTGAGACAAATAGGTCTTACGCTGTTAGTTTAGCTCCACCTGTAGGTGAAAGATACATCGCTATGAGGGATCTGAAATGGCCGAGGAAGTTTATTGCAGTTGAACCGATTTTAGACTTTGACTGGGTTTTCTTAGACTGGTTGAAACAAATTAAGCCGATAATGGTTTCAGTTGGCTACAACAACTATACTAAGCGTTTCCCGGAACCAGACGTTGAAAAAACTTTAACCTTAATCAAAGAATTGAAGAAATTTACAAACGTTGAGATAAAAACTATTAGGGGGAGTGCAGCCCGTCATGAAAAACGTCGGTTATGATGAACGGTTGTGGAAGAATTGTTTTGAGTTGGAGGAGGTTAGGTTCACGGAGCTTAAGACTGGTTTAAAAGGCATAGCGATAGGTTGTGAAGATCTTTTCCTCGCCGTAGACTACAATTTTCAGCATTTAGCCGTGAAACTCCTCGACATATACGATTTTATCTACCCCCTCACAGGTTGGTTTTTTCTCAAAAAACCCTCCGATCTAAGAAAAACAAAATACACCCCAATTCACATGATCTTAGCTAAAAAATATGGAATTATGTGGCCTGAAATTTTGGAGCGAATAATCGCCGAACTGGAAAACCACGTTGAAATACTTGAAGATGTGAAACCAGAGTTTTGGCGTTGCCCAAAATGCAAGGTCACATGGCCTCTTTCATACGTTGAAAAATCCAAGTACAGATGTCCGAGATGCGGG
>QMYO01000005.1 GCA_003662715.1 Candidatus Bathyarchaeota archaeon
ACATCGTAGAAGACACACGGTGGTAGACGAAGTAAACGTAGAAGCCACATTGGCAAGCGGCATTACAGCTAATATTTCTGGCAAATGGTTAGGTTTCATTCCTGGACTAAAACTTGAGATAATTGGCGATAAGGGACAGATAAACATGGATTTGCTCAAGACGCCATATAACATTACAATAATGAAGGATGAAGAGAAAAGAACCATACATATGGGTCGCAGGCTTCGCCAATACTTGGACGTTTTCAGATTTAAACATCCCTCCTACTTTAACGAACATTTACACTTCTTCAAGTGCGTGGAGGAAATGGAAAAACCGCGAGTTACCGTTGACGATGGTCTTGAGGTCGTTAAAACCCTATCTGAAATCATGCCCCTTTATGAAGAGAGCCCTTACTCGCCTATTGGAATAGAGAAAGCGGCAATAGTGCGGGTGGAAAAAGATGTGGAAGCAGCCGTTCAAAAATCCATCGATTTGCTCGGAGGATTAAACATTAAGCATAACGCTTCAGTTGTGATTAAACCGAATGTTTGTTACCATAAGAATGTTGAAAACATGATTATCACAGACAAAAGGGTGCTAGAATCAGTCATCAATCTAGTAAAGCGGAAAACCAAGAATATCATTGTTGTTGAGTCAGACAGTAGGTCAGGTACCGCTGATGAGCGAATGGCAAAGAGTGGAGTAATGGATATTATTGAAAAATGTGGCGTTGAATTCTTGAACTTAAGTGAAGATGATTTTGAAGAGTATGAAGTTGATGGGCTCACCCTTCAGGTTCCGAAGACCGTGTTGAAAGCTGACTTTTTCATCAACATCCCTAAGGTTAAAACATGCAGCATTGAGCACACATTCATCACAATTGCAATGAAGAACATGTTCGGGGTTTTAGCGAATAAGGAAAAGCCGAAACTTCACAGAAAACTGATGGAAATCCTAGTGTTTCTTAATAGAACTATCCGTCAAAATCTTATCATAGTGGATGGAATCGTTGGAATGCAAGGGTTAGGTCCTATTCAGGGCACTCCAGTAGATTTGAATCTGATAATTTCAGGCTTAAATCCGGTAACAGTGGACGCTGTCTGTTGTCATGTTATGGAAATCAATCCATATGCTGTTGAAACTTTGTGGAAAGCTTACAAGGCGGGAGTGGGTGAAATTGACATTAACAGGATTGAGGTATTAGGTGAAATCGTTGATGACGTAAAGAAAAAATTTAATTATCCTATCTTTTCAACTAAGAATGCTCTAGACGCTTTAAAAACCAGCTTTAAAGTTTACCTAAGGAAGAGATAGGGTTAGATAAAAGATGCCAGAAGTCTCTGTGATAATTCCTGCTTTCAATGAGGAACAATACATTGAGAGAACTTTGATTTCCTTAAAGAGACAAACTCTTAAAAATTTCGAAATAATCGTCAAAGATGGAGAAAGCAGAGACAAAACCGTTGGGATAGCCGAAAAACACGCGGACAACGTAATTTCTAAAAGAGACATCTCCGCCGCGGATGCTCGCAATCAAGGAGCTAGCTGTGCAAACGGTGATGTTCTGGTTTTTGTGGATGCGGATACGCTGTTACCACCGCACGCGCTTGAAAGAGTTGTCAAACTTATGAAAACTAATAAAAATGTGGTCGGTGGGAGCTGTAGAAAAATACCTGATGACGGAAACATTCTGAGTCGACTGATGTATGAGCTGGTTAACATTTCTACTTTTCTTTCCTTCTATCTGCGCATCGGCGGGGCGCATGGTAGTTGTATGTATATAAGGAAAAGTGTTTTCAGGAAAATAGGGGGATTTAATCCGAAGATAAAGGTGGCAGAGGAGCAGGAACTGGTTAGAAGAGCCATGAGATTTGGAAAGTTCGCTTTTCTCTTAGACTTGTGTGTTCTAGAGAATTCTAGAAGAATTAAGAAGTGGGGAAAGCTGAAACTATACATGTCTTGGCTTATTGGCACATTCAAAAGCTTCAAAATTTGGAAAAAACAGACATATGAAAAGATAAGGTAAAGTTCGCGCTTACTTGAAATCTTTCCTTACTGCCATCACGTATATCGATGCAATTAACGTCAGAATCAAATATGCAATCAGTCCTAGATGAAACAGCAACACATCTACGCTCGGATAGAACGTTTCCCACATAACTGAGACATATAGGATAGGCGCGCCAAAGACTAATGCTGGAAAGAAAAGGATGGCTACGAGGAAGACTGCCCATCTCTTCATTCTGAACAAACCGTAGGCAGCTATTAGACTTAAGGCGGCTAGAGGTGCAACATGAATAAGACTGAAGTTTGAAAGCGCCAAGATTATGGCTTCGGTTCCCCCCACAATCACGTAGAAAATGGAAACCAGCAGCACTCCCAACCTCTCAACCTTTAGTTTAGACTTTAGCGGCATCTCCGTGTTCCTCTGAACTAACCGCTATGCGATTTTGAACAATAAATTAGTTTCGCACAAACAGCAAAAACAATTTGTGAGAGAAAGCCCTTATAAGTTGAGTCTTAAAGGAGTTAGACACTAATGAGCTATCGTGAATTATTCGTCTCTTCGCCTCCAGTTTTTAGTGGCTTTAAAAAAAGCTTTGAAGAAGCAGAATATGTACTCCTAGGAGCGCCCCTTGATGTCACCAGCACCTTTCGGGTAGCAGCTAGATTCGCGCCTCTCGCCATCAGAGAGGCTTTACCTTGCGAGGAAGGCTACAGTTTCAGAGCGAACGTGGATACTGAAGAATTAAAGGTTCATGACATGGGCGACCTTAATATCTCTGGAAATGTGGAGGAGACTCTGAAAAGGTTGGAGCTGGTTACAAAAGAGCTTTTAGAAGCAAACAAACTCCCTGTGATCATTGGAGGAGAACACACCATAACTCTAGGCGCAATGCGGAGTGTAGGTGGAAACGCTGCGATAGTGAGTTTTGACGCTCATTTAGACCTATTCAATGAATTCATGGGACTAACCATATCCCACGCCACATGGATGCGAAGGCTACATGAACAGGTTCGCCCCGAGAAGATTCTGGAGGTGGGAATCCGTACAGTGCTCAAAGAGGAGTTGGATTACGCAAGAAAGTCTCAAATTCCCTTATTCACGGCACATCAGATTAGGAGGGATGGAATTGAAAAAACAAGTGAAAAAATTAAAGAGCTTCTCAATGGTCATGAAAGAATCTACATTACAATTGACATGGACGTTCTTGATCCAGCGTTTGCACCGGGGGTTCAGAATCCTGAGCCGGATGGGTTGAGCATGAGCATGTTTTTAGACCTTTTGTGCGGTTTGTGTGATAACCGAGTGGTGGCTTTTGATGTGGTTGAGGTGGCGCCTCATTATGATATGGGAGTAACTGCTTTACAAGCTGCGAGAACTATAGTTGAGATGTTATGTCATATAGAGGCAGCAAGAAAAAAGGGATAGCCGGATAAATACACTCTACCATTTTTCTCAGCATAGGCTAAAAATTTCAAATGCACACGCAACGTTGATTTTGAATCTTTATTGCTGGTTCATAATCGTTAATAGAGATGTTTTGAAAATGCGTGAGCACTTGGAGATGACATGATTGGGCAATGCAGATCGTCGAGCAATTCTGCTCAAGCGAATCAATGACTCCATTAGAGGCAAGCAAGCATATTTGCGGGTCAAGTGGAAAAGAAAACAATACGACTAACATTCGTACATCTCAGGCTTCTTTCAGGAGTTTCGCAACGAAGAATCCGTTGCATTCATGAATGTGGGGATAAAGTCTTTGACATTCTGTTTGTCCTCGCAACCCGGGTAAGCCTATTCTCGGCGAAGTCTTCGTTAACGTGAACTCAGGGTGCCACTTTAGGAATCTTTCAATTAACATTTCATTTTCCTCCAAAGTGATGCTGCATGTGGAGTAGACTAGGAAGCCTCCGTCTTTCACGTGTTCTGCGCATTGATTCAACATTTCCCATTGAATTTTTGCCATACCTAAAACAGACCGTTTCAAAAGTCTCCATTTTGCGGATGGCACCTTGTTGAAGACGCCGGTGCTGGTGCATGGGGGGTCCAAAACCACTAGGTCAGCAGAAATTTTTGTTGGCAAAGTTTTGCATAAGTCTGCGAGAATTGGAAAGGCAATTTTGGCTCCCATGCGCTTTGTTTCTCGTTTCCAAACCTTCATTCTTCGTTTCGAATAGTCGATGGAGTATATGTTTCCCTTATTCTCCATTAGTTGAGCTAGATGGGTTGTTTTGGCTCCCGGTGCAGCGCAGATGTCTAGCACGGTCATGCCAGCTTTGGGGCCTGCAACTTCTATGGCGAGGCAGCTGGCTTTGTCTTGAATGAAAAAAAGGCCATTACGAAAGCTTCGTGTACTCATGAGGGGTTTTCTGGTTTTAACCACTTTGTAGACATGTTTGAGACGTTGTGTCTTTTCAAGGGTAATCCCCTCCTTCTCAATGCTTTCCAGAGCAGCTTCTTCAGATGTCTTCAACGTGTTTACTCGTATGTAGGCGGGTGAGATTTCTAGGGCATTTTCTAGGAATTTTAGTGCCTCTTCTCTTCCGAGTAGTTGGAAGCAATATTTGACAAACCATGTGGGATGGTAGGTTGAAAGTGCCACTCGCTCTTCATCTCTTAGCCCCTTTAAAATATCAGAAGGCTCTATGCTTAATATTTCGCCGAGTGCTTCTTCCGCTTCATGCAGTTCACGCCAACCCAAAATTGAGCGTCCCATTCGAGCTATGTTAACTGCCTTTTCAAAGCTGCTGTTGGTCAATTTAGCCTCATACGTATATAGGCGAAGGAAAGCTCGAGGTTTAGGCTTGAAATCGTTGAGAGAATAGGGCGTTAGCATTAAGTTTAGGAGAAAATCAATGAAGTTCTGTCTTCGAACTGTTTCGAATACTAGTTTATGGGCTAATCCAACGACTTTTGCATCCTTTATTTCTAGCTGTTTCGCTGTTTTAGTTAAGGCTAAACGCTCACCTAATCCTTGCTGTTCCATCCTACTCAGTGTTTCAATAGCAAGTTTCCAAGCAGCCCGTAACAATTTACTCTCGGTTGTAAGTGAAGAGGATAAGGATAAAAGGCTTAAGTCGCTCAGTTCACACAACTATTTTAGGTATAAAATCTTACATCTAGATGGGCAGAACAAATGACAGAAAAACAGCTGGACGACTTCTTTGCAACAGCAAAACCCGTGAAAACTAAGCAAACAGAATCTACTTCATCCTCTAAAAATAACGAAATCTCAGAAACCAAGCATGCCGCTTTCCAGTCTATGGCTCCCAAAGAGTTGCCGCCCTCCTATTTCGTATCCGCCACTTATGACGGAGAAAAAGCTTCTGCCCGCATCAAACTATACGAGCCGAAGTCGCAAAAAATCTATTTCTGGTATGATACAACTGGACACAAACCCTATTGCCTCACCAATCTTCCACCCAGCGAACTCGAAAAAATCAGCCGTCTAACCTCACATCCCGGCTTTGACCACTTTGAACCCGTGGAAAAGTATCATCCCCTTCTCGACCAGCAAATAACCATAACAAAGATTGTAGCTAAAGACCCCTTATCCATTGGAGGTCGACCCAGAGGCTGCATACGAGACATCATACCAGAAGAATACCCAAAGATAGCGGGTTTAGAACAAGAAGTAAAGGTTTGGGAAGCCGCCATCAAATATTATCAAAGCTACATTTACGACAACGATTTAGCTCCAGGCATGATCTACAAAATTGAAAACAACAAACTCGTTCCCGTTAGACATGAACCCTCTGAGAAAATGATTAAAAAAATTCATGAAGTATTCCAAAATGAACCTGAAGAGTTCCAGCAATACATAGAAAGATGGGCGAGACTTCTGGAATATCCAGCACCAAAATTCCGAAGACTTGCTCTAGACATCGAAGTTTCCTCGCCGATACCAACCCGTGTTCCCGACCCTACTGAAGCAGCTTATCAGGTGATTTGCGTATCCCTCTTAGGATCTGATGGAAAAAGGAGGGTTCTACTTCTTAGGCGGGAGGGAGTTGAAGAAGGCGATGAAAAACTGCCTTCTAATGTAAGTGTGGAGTATTTTGATTCTGAGGAAAAACTGCTTCTCGCAATTTTCGAAGCAATTTCAGAATATCCCTTCGTTTTAACATTTAACGGAGATGACTTCGACCTTAGATATTTATGGCATAGAGCTCAGAATTTCGGATTAAGTAGAAGCAAAAATCCCATCGAAGTTGGGAGGAGAGTGTGCTTACTTAAAGATGGGGTTCACATTGACCTTTACAAGTTCTTCTTCAATCGTTCTATCCAAATTTACGCGTTTGGTCGAAGATACAGAGATGTAACCCTAGGGGATGTTGGCAAAGCTCTGTTAGGAATAACAAAAATTGAATTAACCAAGCCTTTGACTGAGTTAACCTATACTCAGCTAGCTCGGTACTGTTTGAGAGACGCTGAAATAACCCTCAAGCTCACCACCTTCGACGATGACCTCGTTATGAAACTCATCTTGGCGCTCACCAGAATCAGCAGCATGCCCATGGAAGACGTGAGCAGACAAGGAGTTTCACGGTGGATAAGAAACTTCCTCCACCATGAGCATCGACGCCAAAATACGCTGATACCTAACGCAGAAGATATACTTGCGAGTAAAGGGGCAACCGTAACAAAGGCGGTCATAAAGGGAAAGAAATACAAGGGAGCCATTGTCGTTGAGCCTGTGCCCGGTGTGCACTTTAACGTGAAGGTCATGGACTTCGCCAGCCTATACCCATCCATCATCAAGGTTCACAACTTGGGCTACCAGTCAATTCGTTGCCCCCATAAAGAATGTATGAATAATAAGGTTCCGGAAACTCCTCACTGGATATGCACAAAACGAAAGGCTCTTGAAAGCTTGCTAATAGGTTCGCTTAGGGACCTTAGGGTTAAGTGGTATAAACCTAGGTCTAAGGATAAATCGTTGCCTAAGGAACTGCGAAGTTGGTACAATGTTATACAAAGTGCTCTTAAAGTTATTTTAAACGCAAGTTACGGCGTGTTCGGTGCAGAAACTTTTGATTTGTACTGCCCACCAGTAGCTGAAGCCACGGCTGCTATTGGCAGGCATGCCATAACTGAAACCATAAAAAAGGCTCAGGAATTAGGGATTGAAATTATTTATGGAGACACCGACAGCATCTTCTTGAAAGGCGTATCTCAAGATCAGATTGACGCATTAGTGGGGTGGTCGGAAAAGGAGTTAGGGATGAGGTTAGAAGTGGATAAGGTTTATCGTTATGCGGTTTTCAGTTCCAGAAAAAAGAATTACCTAGGAGTTTTTCCTGATGGAAACGTTGAGGTTAAGGGACTCACGGGGAAGAAGAGGCATATTCCTCTATTCATCAAGAAGGCTTTCGATCAGATGGAGCAGCGGCTTGGTCAAGTGAAGTCGCCAGCGGAATTTGAGGAGGCAAAAAGAGAGATTGAGAAGATAATTCGAGACCGCCATTCAAGGTTAAAGAGGCGAGAGTGGGGAGACAGACCAGATGAGTTGGCGTTTCATGTTGTTTTGGGGAAGCCTCCTAAATATTATAATAAGACTACTCCGCAGCATGTGAAGGCGGCGTTGGAGTTGGAGAAAAGGGGGTATGAGTTGAAGGCGGGTGACCTCATAAGTTTTGTGAAGGTTGTGAAGGAGCCTCATGTGAAGCCTCTTCAGTTGGCTTCTAACAGTGAGATAGATGTGGAGAAGTATGTGAGTTATTTGCAGTCAACTTTTGATCAGGTTTTAGATGCGTTGGGGTTGGATTTTAACGAGATTATTGGATTAACAAAACTCGAACGCTTCATGTGAGAGGAGAGCTATTTAGGTGTATTCTCGAAACGTAAAGCTACACTTGGTGCATCGGAAAAACTGCGTTGAAGACTCATCGCTACCCCTAGTTTGCACCTGCCACACATAAGCAAGATTGTTTCCACATTTAGGACACTCTATCCTAACCGTGGGCAACGTCCGCAGCTTCTGCTCTTCCTTCCCAATCACCGCTATAAGTTCTTGAGGAGAATGCTCTATAGTCTTAGCGACAGCCACCACGGGGGTAGCAGGCTGTTTTTTGTAACCGCATTTTGGACAAGACAGTACAATGGTGCCTTTTTTACCCCTTTTCTTTCGGGTTGGAGTTAACTTCATTCCACATTTGGGACAAAACTCCATTTTTGCACCACCATGTTTCTGTTACTTTCGCACTTCTCCTTCATTTCGAGTCTTTTAAATCTTTCTTATAAAAAGTTGAATAATTAGTGTATTACGTCGTTTTCAACCCCGATTTGGAACAATGAAAACTTAGTTCGCAACTATTCAGCATTTTGCTTCTTTCGAGCAAGCCCAGATGCAATAATATGCGCTACTCTCAACGCCTCTGGAACATTGCTTCGTGTGGAGGTGCTTTTCAGAATCTTTTCAGCATCCTTCTCCGAGACCCCCGCAATCTGCATGTAAACTGGTTCTTCACCCTCTCGAGTATACACTTCAACTATTTTTCCAGCGTTTTCCATCGCTTTCCATCGTCTTTCAGCTTCAGGCAAGTTTTCAAGAGCCGCCTTTATTTCTTCGAAGTTAGGTTTGTCTCGAGTAACTGCTATGACAGGCAACCCAATCATTTTGAAAAGTTTTTTAATATCCACCACGTTAAAACCAGCCAAAGTGACGCCGTTTAACACAACCACTCTAAGCTGGTCGTAGTGCGGTGAACGCTTTATCATAGCCGCTATTTTTTCAGTTGCGTCAGTTCCATCAACCTCAACTTCTGTTCGCATAACCCCGTCAAGCCAGTATCCCCCTCGATAAACAACTCCAACAACATCAACCATCCCCTTAGTGTGAGGAACAAAAACTCCATCATCAACACCTAACACTCTTATCTCAGGTTTCACGGAGCGAAACCTCACGGTCTTCTCGCTACTCATAGGTTGCACCGAGTCTTTTCCCTATCTCCCGCAACAATTGAGTTAACGCTTCAGCAAGGTCTTCACTTCTACCCATAATTCTTAAGCAGTCCTCAAAACCTACGACATCTCGTAACCAAGCATATACTATTAATGCTTCAGCAGCATCCCCCTGCGCATGACGGTCAATTCTCCCAGGCAACATTTTTCTCAAACCAGACTTCCTTACAGCCTCAGCTAAGATTCTATTATTCACTTTGACGCCCACTGGTTTCCGAAGTTTTCGTGATAATGCCAAAGAGTGAACAAAATTTACATACATGTCGCCGAGTCCAGCCAAATCCTTATCGAGCAACACCTCCTGAAGACTCTTGTATTTTTTTAAGAATTGACCCGCCCCTATTTTTGCTGCCATTGCTTTAACGCTCTCTCAAAGGATTTCTTGAACTCCTTGTTTTGGCTCTGCACTTTCTTCGCCGCATCTATCAACGCAGCCTCTGGCTTTCGCTTTCCTTTGGTATGAACATAAACCGTTGGGTTAGAAATAAGAGGATGTTCTATGTTATAACCAGCCATCTCAATAGTCTCGTCTTCCAAAAGAGCCTTCTGTAACAAGTTGCAAAAAGTGTGACCTTCACCCTCGATTTCTATTTTTAACTCATTAGAAGTTTTCTTCAAAACCTTGATTTCCACCTTTTTCCCTCCAACTAAATCTCCGCTTTACCATAATCGGACGCAACTTTTCGCTTTTCAATTTTACCACAACGAGGACATCGCATTCTTTGTCCCATTAAAGGCAAAAGATGTCCGCATCTGGAGCAGAAGGCATAGACAACACCGAGATTTTTATCCGCAGTCGACAGATGGAATACCCTGTTTGTATCACTAATCACCTTAGCCCGCATTAAATCACCTCTTTTGCACACCTCAAACATGTTCTCAACGAAACCTGGACTTACATCCGAAATATGTAGGACACCGCTAAAGAAGCCAGCTATCGTAGTTTTCCCAACTTTTGATATACGAAGAATAGCCGTTTTACTCTGTACATCCAATACTTGACCAAAAACGATACTGCCTACCTTCGGAACAGCCACCACACGAACCATTGGATACACTGAAACTTTTTTATTTAACATATCTATAAGTGTGCGTCCAGTAATTTCAGAATATACAATACCTTGCTCAGCATATGTTCCAGAGCCAGGTGAAAACTCTTCAATCACCCCAAGTCGTTCTCCTGGCGTAACGAATTGCCCGCTTTTTGTTCTTGATTCAGACATGTTTCACATCTTCTATTTGATATAAGTTAATCTTCAGCACATCCTTTTCTTTCTGTTGAAACTTCTATCTCCATGGGTAAGTTGCTTGTAACCTTTCCTCTAAGCTTCTCAATAAACCTTTTGATACAGCTGCTTCAAATAACCATATCATTTCCCGTTTCAAACCATTCAATTATTGACTTAAATAACTTTGATAGGTTTAGGTTCTGAAGACCAAATGCCATGCAAATTGCATCTCTCCACAGCAATCAAAGGATGCCCATGTTTCAGCATCACTACCATCTTTACTTTCGGGTCGCTGAACTCAGGGGTAAACTCGGCTCTTCCTAAAAATGTGTTGCCAGAGTAGAGTTCAACCCACTGGATGAAGTGGCCTAATGTATTAGGATGTTTCATGTATTTTCCCACCTCAACTGTAACTTCGAACGGTTCTCCTTTATTCACCTTTTCTGGCGCGTCAATGACTGGAGTGTGTTTCTTCTCAAGGTCTGTCATGTTTTCCTTATCTTTCACGGTGTTTACTCCGCAGAAAATATCGCCTTCACATGTATACTTATACATCTATTCACCTCCCCTCTCTTTTATTATAATGCCATTCTTTATCAACTATTTCGTGGTCCTTTATATATTATGTAAAATACCAAGGCTCTCTAGAAGTTTCATCCAAGCCCATACTTAGGTTCAGTTCTTGCATGTGCCTCCGCATGATGAAAACCGATTCCCCTTTGCTTATGCGCTGAAGCACCTCTTTAAAATCGATTTCTGCAACTTGAAAAACTTCAACGCTCGGGTATTCATCATTTTTCAAGAATAGCAGTTGAAATTCCAGAGACCAGATATGTGGCTACTTCCACTGGGGACCATATGATTATGACTGAGATATGGACAAGAGATGGAAGAGAACTCACGAAATTGATATCCAACCGTATAGGAAATATAAAAGGCATTAAGAAAAATTGTCTCGCCATCATCCTTGAGAATTGAAAGAATAGCTTCATCGTCATCATTTAGCTGTTCCTTTAATTATGTACAAATCAACAATAAATTCATGTTTCCGCTTTCTGTGAAAATCAAACATATACGGAATAGTCATCAACATGGCATACACAGCCTCAATTTTTCCACCACGCTTCTCAATGAACCTTTTCAAAAAAGGTGAGGGTGGAACTGGTAAGAATCTGGTCCCGCTTCCTCTCAACTTTTTAATGAAATCTCGATTGCTCTCTCCACTCTTATGAAGAGAGTAAATTCTATGACCCAGCGCTAGGGACTTCTCTAAAAACTTTCGATCTGCACCTTTTCTCTGCACGCCAAAGGGAGGATTCTGCAGAACCGTGTCAAAAGAACCGTGAATAGCATCAACATCCGCCAAGACCCAATGTGTCTTCTCTTTCACATTCATTTTTTCCGCATTTTTGTACGCTGTCTTTATTGCCACCCGATCAATATCTACGCCAAACGTTTCTTTTGCTCCGATAAGGACAGAGCCAATTGCGAGTCTTCCTGTGCCGCATCCTAGGTCCACTATTGTCTTATCAATGATGTCGTTGTTGGTGTAGGCGGCTATGTATAGGATTTCCGCTGCAGTTTCTGGAGGAATTGTGTATTGTTCTAGATAGGCTTTAGGCGTTGGGTGAGGCTCTATCTTTGAGATCGCCTTTTCTAGGTCTAGCTTTCGAACCAGCCTTTTCTGCATAATTCTTCCCAGTTCATCTCCCCCAACACAACAAGCGCTTCGTTTAGTGTGAGAACAGGTTTAAGAAATTTTGATGCTTCGTCCAGTGCCACTCGAGGGCAAGCGGTGTTAACAAACGCTTCTATGTCAGGGAACTGCATTAGAGCATTCGGAGTGATTTCCCTCGCCGCGAGTAATGTTGCGTTTCTCCCGTTTTTCTCCAGTTTTTTCTTTATCTTTATGGCGGCATCTAATCTTTTTTGCCCAGTCTTTAAGCCAACTAGCACTCCAAAGCTTTTCGCTTTCTCTGCTTCACAAATGCTTGCCCATCGTTGTCGAATTATCTTCTGAGCCTCCTTCTCAATAGAATATGCTCTTTTTTCAAAGGGATCAGCGACGATCGTCGGTTTTGCGGTGGCTAAAGTTGCACCTATAGCGTGAAATCTGCCGCCTCCAACGAAAAGAAACGCTTCAACATCTTTTGACACGGATTTAGCGTTGCTGTAGTCACAGCCAGTTACTTGTCCAGCATATTTCAGTCGTCCCATGTCTCCAATTGCAACCGTTTTTCCAGCCTTGAGGAGCAACTCTTTAGTTTCATCGAGTAGGTGGACGTGTTGTATGGTTGTTATTAATCCGATATTGCTCCAGCATTTGAGGAGAGAAACTGCTTTCTTCACTGCTTCTTTAATATCGACTTTTGCCTCTGCTTCGATGTAAACTGTTGGCACTTGTTCTTGTTTAACCATCTCGGTGTGACCATAATGTACAATTAGATCAGCGTCTAAGCTTTTGGCGTCAAATGTGGCTAAGTCGCATGCTCCATAGCATGGGTCAGCGGAGACCACAGCTAATGCACCAGCCTTTTCAGCAATAGATGCCAAGTGAGATCCCTCTTTTTTTAATCCTTCAGGGAGTTGTATGAGAACTCGTTTGGCTCTGCGTTTGCTTATCTCTTCTTTGAGTCTTTTCTCTTCGAGGTTAAATGTCGTGGCTTTCATTTAGTTTTACCAAATGTGACTTAAACAAATAATGATTAGTTGCTTAACAAAGGATTTTAGCTAATGGATTCATCCCACTCTGAAGCCCAACCTAGCTTAGAGCCTTTCGCTTCGTGAGATTTAACATGTTCCCGCGCTTCAGCCAGCTGTTCGAGCATCATTTTCCGCTCAAGACTCGCTACTAGCTGCCTTGTTTTAATAACAGCATCTGCATTCACGGATATACTATCGATGCCGCAGCGAACGAGAAACTCTGTGAAGTCAGGCAGATTGGATGGACCTTCCCCACAAATGGAAACGGTGCAACCGTGCTTATGAGCCACTTTAATTAAGTGAGCAATTATCCGTTTGACAGCAGGGTCCCGCTCGTCAAAGTATCCCATTGACCCAAGACGTTCTGAGTCGCGGTCAATCATTAGGATGCCTTGCGTCATGTCGTTGGAGCCTATGGAGAAGCCGTCGCAAAGTTTTGAAAATTCATCTGCCATTATTGCGATGGCTGGGGTTTCAGCCATAAACCATACTTTGAAGTCTCTGGATTTTTCAAGGCCTTCTTCTTTCATGATTTTTAGGCATTTTTCTGCTTCCCATGTAGTTCTAATTACTGGCAGCATAACCCACACGTTTTTCAGTTTCCATTCTTCTCTACACTTTTTGATTGCTTTGCATTCCAGTCTGAACGCCTCTTCGTACCATTCGCTTATGTATCTGCTTGCTCCTCGCCAGCCAAGCATTGGGTTTGCCTCAACTATCTCGTATTTCTCTCCACCCTTTAGGTCTCTGTACTCATTAGTTTTGAAGTCGCTGAACCTTACAACAACGGGGCGGGGCTGTATTGCCCTCGCAACTGTGGCAATTCCATCTGCCAGTTTATCTACAAATTTGTTGCCTTGTCCTATCTCGAGAAGATAAAGCGGATGTTCTCCTATGTAGCTGGCTAGAATGAACTCGATGCGCATAAGCCCTATTCCATCGAAGGGCAAGTCCTTGTACTGCTCAATCATGTCGGGAACGCCAAGGTTGAGGAGGATTTTTGTAGCGGTTACAGGAGCGGATGCAAGCTGAACTGAACCAGTTGCAGTTGGTGTTGGGGCAGTAGGCTTCATGTACTCAAGAGCTCCTTCATACACTACACCACTTCGCGCATCTACGGTATATTCTTTGCCAGTAACTAGCATTTTTGTGCCATTTTCGGTTCCAACAATGCAGGGGATGCCTAATTCGCGGCTCACAATGGCAGCATGACAGGTTATGCCTCCCTTATCCGTGACTATGGCTCCAGACAGCCTCATGAACGGCACGTAGTCTGGATTGGTCATTGTAGTCACCAAGATGTCTCCTTTTTTCATGAGTGTTGATGCATCTTCAGGTGTTAAAACGACCTTTGCTGTACCAATTACCGTGTCTCTTTTGCCAGCCGCTATGCCTTTAACAACGACCTTTAACTCTGCTGGTCCAGTGGCTGGAGTAGATGGCTTCGGCGCTTCGATTTCAGATGGCACCTTCTTTACACTCCACACGGTTTCGGGTCTAGACTGTACAATGAAAATGTTTTCTGGGAAGGGAAGGTCCTTGTCAATTGCCCACTCGATGTCTTGAGGCTGTCCGCCGTAGAGCTTCTCTACGCGCTTAGCGAGTTCACCGAGTTTAGCGATTTCTTCGTCGGTTAGGCATGGTTGTTCCTGTCGTTTAGGTGGTACATCAGCATGTATAGTTTTGCCAGTTTTTGGGTCTCGAATGTACTCAACTGTTTTTTTCTGAATCTTTTTCTCAATAACCTTCAGAGTCTCTTTGTCCAGAATGTAATCGTCTGGAGTGACAGCGCCGGAAACAACCGATTCGCCTAGTCCCCAGTTGCCTTCAATAACTATTTGGTTTGGTTCTCCGGTTACAGGATTTATGGTGAACATGACACCTGCTGCTTTGGCGTTAACCATTTTTTGTACGCCTACACTGATGAGAACTTGTTCGTGTTTGAAGCCCTTCCGGGTTCGGTAGAAAATGGCTCTAGGCGTGAACAGGCTTGACCAGCATCGTATCGTCTTCTGAACAAGGTCATCAGCTCCCCTAACGTTTAGGTAAGTTTCTTGCTGTCCCGCAAAGGAGGCGCCTGGTAGGTCTTCGGCTGTGGCGCTAGAGCGTACAGCTACGAGCACGTTAGTTAATTTTGTTTTTTTGCTGAGTTTTTTGTAGGCTTTTTTGATGGCTTCCTCGATTTCGTTTGGCATGGGGGTTGTTTCAATTATTTTACGAACTTTTCTAGATGCCTCCTCAAATTGGCTGGGAGTTTCAACGTCGGTAACGGTTTCCTCAATTGTTTTGTATATTTTTTCGGCGATGCCAGTTTCTGTAATGAATTTCTTGTAAGCTTGAGCGGTCACTGCGAATCCGGGGGGAACAGGTATTTTTGCTTGAAGCATTTCACCTAGATTTGCAACTTTGCCGCCGACGATGGGAACGTCTTCTTTTCCTATGTCTTCGAACCAGACTATAAGTTTCTCTTTTGATGATGAACTTTTTCCCAACGAGATTTACCTCCAATTAATCCGCCGTTTTCTCAACAACTATTCGACAAGTTATGGGCAGTTTAGCTCCTCCTCGTCTTAACGCTTCCTTAGCCGCTTCAATACCATCTTCATTCACGTTGGCGGTCATGATGGTTTGATTTGATTTTACTCGTGCAGCGGTTCCTATTGGTTTGCCAAAAGCATGTTTCATCCCATCCTGTAGTCGATCTGCGTGTGCTCCGAAAATCATTTTGTTTTCTCGAAGCACAGCGTGGGGATATGGTAAAATCCGTAAACAGTAATTATTGGTTCCTAATTTGCCGGAGAGAACTTGATTTGCTGCTATGCGTGCCGCTTCTAGGGCGTTGTGGCGGATTTGTGCCTCTTTGCGGGCTATCAGAAACGCTTGGTACTCAAATTTAGCTGTGGAGTCGCCCATGGTGAACTTTGTTATTCTTGGTTGAGGAGAGCCACGAATATACTTTTTTCTAGTGTAAGGCTGCCCTTTTACTCTTCGATAGTTGCGTGCTTTCACGGCGTTTCCCTTCTTCAGCTTTGTACGCTGAATATTTAAAGAATATGCTAATGCTCGGTTTATTAAAAGTATGGATTTACGTTCTAGAATGTTCTTATGCTTCATTAACGGATTATTTCTTAAACCACATTTTAGCCAGTTCATCAAAGTTTGGAAACAATTCCTTTAAGATTGGAATGTACATTTTTTTCTCTTCTTCAGTTACATATTGGAACTGGTATGGTCCATCGTACGGAGACGGGTCGCCTTCTCTAGTTATGAATTCGATGTGCATGAACGGGTCGCCTCGTTTAATGGTTATTGGTCGTCTGTCGTTGCTTAGGTTAACGAGTTCTAGAGCTAGTCTTCCTATAAAGCCGCTGTGAACCTTGGCGGCGTTAAGAAAGGATAGCCCCATTCTTCCATACTTGCTCTTTGCTGTTAGGTGAGCTACGTATTGGGGTGGAGTGAACACAACTTCGTAGGAGATAAGGTTTATATGTTCCAGATAATGCAGTGTGGTCTCTTCTCTTACTGTTAAAACGTATCCGTCGCCGTCCAAGAGGTTGTAGTCGAAGGGGTAGATGCACTTGTACTTTTCGATTAGTTCTATTAACTTGCTTTTGCCAACGATGCACATGTAATTCTCACCTTGACCTAGCAATAGATACATTTGTTTTATTTACTTCTTTTTGTGAGTTTCATGTGTAATCCACGTTAATGGCAGTATCATAATTTTAGCTATCCGCAACCATGCTTTTTCTATTGTAATTCTTTTCTGAAGTAAGCTTTAAATCAAAGAAATACGAAATGAAGCATTCTAAAATAATTGAGAAGTTGATGATTTATGGTTAAGGTGGAAGTTGACCTCGATAAGTGCGATGGAAACGGAACCTGTGTAGACGTTTGTCCAGTTGATGTCTTTGAGCTTCAAGAAATCGAAGGAAAAACTAAGGCGGTAGTGGTGGATAATGACGCATGCATCGTATGTAGAGCATGCGAGGTTCAATGCCCAGAGCAAGCAATAACAGTCACAGAGTAGCTTCGATTACAACTATGGTTTCAAAAGCAACTTTCTTTTGGGCAACCACTCGTGCACAGAATCGTTCTTCCCCAAGGTTTTGCATGGTTTCCTCCAAATTGGAAAGAGTTGATTGAACCAGAAGAATTCTCCCACCCTTCTTCAAATAGCTTGGCGCTTGCAATATGAATTGGTCAATGAGTTGCCTTCCAGTCGGTCCACCAGCCCAAGCCCGTTCTATCCAATTCTTCTCTTCTCTCATTTCCGATGGCAAGTATGGGGCGTTAAAAATAATCAGGTCGAATTTTTCCTTTTTCTTTACTGCACTGAACAAATCACTTTGCAACAGCTCCATTTTCTCTGCAACACCATTGAGCTTTGCGTTCATTTTGGCGCAACGAACTGCGAGAGGATTAACGTCTACGGCTACAACTCTTCTTGCCCTTTTAGCTGCGAGTATTCCTAGTATTCCACATCCAGTTCCCATATCTAGCACAACGTCGTTTTTGTTTACAACAAGATTTTCTGCGAGAAGGAAAGTGTCCTCTGCAGGGAGGTATACATCCTTAGAAACGTGAAACGTATACTCATCAAAGAATATCTTTCTCATGTCTTTTTCGGACAAAATCATTGGTCAGAGCCCCAAAATCTTCTGGTGCCAACTCTCTCACCCTCTTATCATGAAAGAGTAGCGAGTCCGCCACTTTCATCACATTTTCTTTCTCTACCCACCGGCGCAGAAAAGGAATGACAGCGTTTCTAACCTTCTTGTTTCGTTGATTAAACAATGTCCGCACAAGTTGAAAAAAGACTTCCTCGTCTTCCACAGGAAATGGCGGCTTTTCTCTTGGTTTTAAACGCACAATCATAGAATCTACATCTGGAGGCGGATAAAACAGGCTTCTAGACACATAATCTAAGAGTTCTGCTTCAGCCCGATAATAGGTGTTAACGGTTAGTCTTCCGTAATCTTTAGTGCCCACAGATGCTGTCAGTCTCTCCGCAAACTCTTTCTGAAACGTTAACACAGCACAGTTAAACTTTCTTTCCAGAAGCCAGAAAAGCAGAGGAGAAGAGATGGAGTAGGGAGGAGTGGAAACCAACTTGTCAAACTGGGGAACAGAAACGCTTAGTACATCTCCCTCGATGATGGCTACATTATCCAAGCTACGAAGCTCACTCCTCAATATTTTTACCAGTTTAGAATCAATTTCCACAGCGATAACCTTCTTACATGCTGAAGAAAGAAGTTGCGTGAGAAAGCCTAGTCCAGCGCCCACCTCCAAGACAATGTCATCCTTTTTTACAGAGGCATAAGAAATCATCCTTTCTAACAAAGCAGAATCTATCACAAAATTTTGACCTAAACGCTTCTTTGGAAAAACTCTATATTGACGAAGGAGACGCCTCGCCCTCTGAAAGAGAGGCATTTTTCCATCACTAGAGCGCCCGTGTAAACAGTCTATGTTTGCTTTCGCCAGCCAGTTCCTCCAAAATCCTCTTAGCAATCAGTTTAGCGGGGTTAGGCATATTAGCACGTTGTTGCAAATCCTCAAAATTCTTAAAAGGTTCTCTGTCTCTTTCATCAAGAATCTGCCACATATACTTTTTCCCAATGCCTGGAATAAGCTCCAATGCATGCATTCTAGGAGTAATCGCTTGAGCATTATTGAAAAAGTTGACAAACCAAGTTTCACGATTGAGCACAATTTTCTCCAAAACCGCAGGCAACTCCATCTTAGCGGTGCTAGTTAACTCATCGTAGCCAATTCGACCGATAATATAAGTGATTTCATCTCGAGCGTCTTTCCCAACGTAAACTCTGTCAGAAGTCTTGAGAACAACGCCTTCCTTCACAATCGCCTCAAGAAGAGTGAAATATTCTTCTCCAACAACCTGAACTAAAGCACCCGCCCGATAACCTGGTCTCGCTCCAGGTCTTCCATGGGGCAAAAAGTCAAGTACATACGCATGCTCTTCGTATCTTTTCTCCATACTCCCCGCGCCCACACTGTAATAGACTATTTGAAAAAGTCCCTTATTCCTTTTTTCTATGCTTATCTAAAAAAGCTAGGATTTCCTTCAGCTTAGAGGTCTCCACAATTCTGCGACCTCCAGCTAAAAAAACTCGAATTTCCTCCACGCTCTCTGGCATACAATTAACCAGCTGAACAGCTTCCTCCTCTTTTAACTCAAACTTCTCTACGAGTTCGGTTGTGAGTTTTTCTGCTGTTTTAGAATCAACTTTAGAGAATTTTGAGGCATAATCTAATGACCTTCGTTGGAACTGGTCGAGTTGTTCCTCACCTATTGATTCCAGTATTTCCTTTGCCTCTGGAATCGTAATGATTCGTTCCTTTATTGCCTTTTTTGGCATAGTTAAGCCTCTCTATGAGGTTCAAGATGTTCGGGGCGTACAATTATTTCTTTAACAGCCTTCCCCTGTGTAACGTTTACCACGTAGGCTCTACCTTTTTTGTTAGTTATAACACCGATTTTTCCATGATACCTTCGATGAGGCATGCCCTTGTGGACACTTGAGTTAATTTTCACCACCACTTTTTGTCCCGACTTGTATTCATGAAGGATTTTGCTGAGTCCTACTTTCCCCCGCTCTCTAGGTTTCTTCCTTAGAAGAGAGCGTGTTTTTTTGCGGTAACCTTTAGATTTTCCCGGCATTAATTATCCCTTCACGATTACGTTTAAAACGTCCAGCTCTAGAGGTTTAGCTTTAGCGCTAACTAGATTAGCCACGTTTGGGCTGGTTCGTCCCTCATCACCAGTTATCAGTTCCTTGATGTAAAGTCCCCCTTGACAGTGTATTCTCATTTCCACACTGTTAGGTGTCAACCTCTTTATCTTAGCCTCATATATGTACTTTTCTCGAACACAATCTGCTCTCCGATGCAAAACACGTAAAGGCGTTTGTTGATGAACCATAGTGTTAGTCAACGTTTTCTCCAGAGTCTCCAATTCTTCATCTGAAATATCTCTGTCAAACCCAACGACTACTCTGTAAACTTTCTCTCCCGCCTCGGCTTTCTTCAACTTCCTAACAGTATCTCTACTAGCAAAATGCAGATTCAGAACTGCCACTTTACCCTTCGCTTGCCTATTGATGGTTTCTGCGAGACTCTGCAAGTCTATAAGTCGCTTTTTAGGCTTCTTAACCTCCATAACGAAAGGTCTGCCGCGTCCTAACATGCGAGCGTCAACATCTTCCCGTCCAGCCGCATGAAACGAAACGTCTTCTCCACCGGTCTTTTGCAACATTGGTCCAGCTATGATCTCTTCAACGGATTCTTGATACATTTTTCCAGTTCCACCACATTTTGGACAGCCTTTCCCTCCACATTCATTGCAAACCCATTTGGATTGAGGTATGCCCCGAGCGAGTTTTTTGTATCTTCCTGCGACGTACAATGGATTGGCTTTAATCGTGACTTTTTCGGTAAATGGATTGACTAGGATTACTATGTCTGGTTTTTTGTAGTCCGCTGGTTTTTGTGTGATTTCAGAGATTTTTTTCCCTATGTCGCGGCTGAACTCGTTTCGCATGCTCTCGCCGTGTCTCACTTCAAATTCTGCCTTAAATTCGTCTTCTCTTTCTTCTATTTTAGTGGGCAGCTCCACTCCAACAAGAAACGTAGCATATTCATAGTCTTTCAATTTCTTTAAAGAGCGCTCCACTAGTTCGCTTATGGACTCAAATCGTCCCTCACAAAGATAGCATTCTCGCCTTTTTCCAGCTCTTTTTCTCAGTTTTCCTAATATTTCAGCCGCCATGCTAAAAGACCCGTTAGTCGCTAGAGTTTTCAGGAGGAAGATTCCTGCTTTCTTCCCTGTTAGCGCCTGTTGATGCCCCTTCATTGTTAAGAGAAGTTTGATGGCTTCGCCACGACTTTGGTCAGTTAGCCCGTAGCCTAAGAGAGCGAACTGTCTCCCTAGGCAATGACTGCAAAGGGGATATTTCTCCAGCATTTTCTGCGCCTTTTCAAGCAAATCCATAAGTTTTCCTCTTTTTCGCTACGGTTTTTTGACAGCCCCTAATTTCAAAGCGTCTCTACATTGATTTCGGAAACTTTTTTCCAAGGAACGGAAACTTTTTCCTCCGCAGAGTCTTCATCATCTTTTTCATCATGGAATACTGTTCAAGAAGTTCTTTCACTTCCTTTTCAGTGGTTCCGGAACCACGCGCCACGCGTCTTATTCGAGATGACGTAAGGATTTTCGGTTTTTCCCTCTCCTTCGGAGTCATGGATTGGATGATTATTCGCCATTTTTCTAGACGGTCTTGAGCAGTATCCATTATTTCGTCGGGTATGTTGTAGGAGAAGCCAGGAATCATTTTTAAGAGACGCCCGATTGGACCCATGTTTCTCATGGCTTCGAATTGTTCATACATGTCTGTTAAGGTGAATTTTCCACTTAGGAATGCTCGCATCTTTTTTTCGGGTACTTTCACTTCTGCTTCTCGCACTTTTTCGAGAAGGCTTTCAAGGTCGCCCATACCCAAGAGTCTGCCTACAAATCTTGATGGAACGAAGGGTTCTATGTCGTTGATTTTTTCTCCTGTCCCAATGAATTTTATTGGCGCTCCGGTTGCTGCAACGGCTGAGAGGGCGCCTCCTCCCCTTGCAGAGCCATCTAGTTTTGCAACGAAAATTGACCCTATAGGTGTGGCTTCGTTGAATGCTTTGGCTTGTATCGCTGCTTGTTGACCAATGGTTCCGTCGATAACAAGAATTGTTTCGTCTGGTTTGATTTTCTTTTCCAGCATCTTCATTTCAGCGATTAGGCTTTTTTCATCCTTGTGTCTTCCAGCAGTGTCGATGATGACTACATCTTGGCTGTTAAACTTCTTCAATCCTTCCGACGCAATTTTTATGGCGTTCTTTGCTTTTGGGTCTCCATATATGGGAACGTTTATTCGTTTGGCTAATTGTTCAAGCTGTGCATAAGCGCCGGGTCTAAACGTGTCCGTGCAGATTAGCGCTGTTTTTAATCCTCTCTTCTGGAAGTATCTCGCCAGTTTTGCGGCGCCTGTGGTTTTGCCTGAGCCTTGAATTC
>QMYO01000006.1 GCA_003662715.1 Candidatus Bathyarchaeota archaeon
TTCGCATTGTCATTTCCCTCCTTGTGGGCTTTGGGTGTCGGTGTTTAGCTGCCGAAGCCTTCGAACATTTTCATTAGCATCTTCAATACTGCTATGGTTACGATGAGGGGTACCACCGCCAGCACTACATTCACAACAGATGAAAGATCAACGCTTGACATTTTCCCCTTTTACACCTCCATTCTGCTTTCGTATTTAGAGTGAGGTTTTTCTATGGATAAATTTATTCGAGGGCAGAATTCTTTGGATTTTAACCATAATTTATAGAGTATACCTGCCGAGTATAGTCATATAGAATTCTTTTAAATATTCCCTTCGATATTTGTATAGTTTGGTAGGTGGCTGGCTTGGCGAAGGCTGAAGGCGGATCCTTCGCTCTTAAAATCAGTATTGTACGGATAAGTTCTAAGGCGAATGATGATCCGGATGTTATTGACAGCATAACCTTGACGAGAGACAGCTATGGCAGACCATATTATAATCAGCTTAAGCTTTTGATGGACGCTGGCTTCTGGGTTAAAAGCAAGAGGATTGAACTGCAAAATAGGGGTCTTGACCCAAGAGATTTCAGAATTTTGGTGACCGAAGTTGCTGGTTATAGGAAGCCTCAGTGGCTTTTTGATAGGATAAAGAAGATTATGGGAGTAACTGTTGTATGAAAGTTAAGGCTTTAGCCTTCATTGCAGCCTTTCTTGCCGCTTTTTTAGTGTTTTCCAGCTTCGAATCTGCCTTTGCACAGTCAAGCCCAGAGGGCAGCTGGCAAGAGGTTGCAAGGGGGGCTGAAGCAATCTGGGAAAGAGACCATTATGGCTTTTATTCGACTTTTGATGATGATAGGGACGGATGGATTCTCTGGGAGTATTCGGAGCCTTTCAGCTTCTCTATGTGGGAGCAATGCTACTGCGACGAAAACAGCTGGATTGACGCATGCTTGAGTGCTGGTCTTAAGCATAAACGTCAATATCAGCTTTACAGTTCAAGTTCAAACTGGACGATCACATGTGAAGTCATTCATTGTTTTGAGTCTTGGTTCTGGCAGAGAACAGGGCATATTGAGATGGCACTCTATAATGGAACTGAAGAGAAAGAGTGGTATGAGTTTACGCCAAGGAAAGGCGCCACTGACTACCGCTATTATGTTTGGATTTGGAATAATGGCTCAAAGCTTTACTTTAGGCTGAGATGGAAAACATCTGGGCTGTTTGGAGAAAGAATATGGACTAACACATTTTCGATTGATGTTCCAAGCAATTTCTTCGCTAATGTTACTTTAAGGATGAAAGCCATTAAGGAGTATGGTTCCGGAAAAATAAGTTGCAGAATAATTTATGAGAAACTATATGAAGGTGGAGCCAATCCTGAGCCAGAGAATATTAAGCCTTTGCCAAGCTGGATTCAAAGCGCCGTCGATTTCGTTTTGACTCTTTTTTATATGCTTAGCAGTATTGTTATTGGTGTTGCTCCTTATGCGGGAGTCGGTTTTGCCATCTGGATTCTCAGCGGAGTCGTTACGGCAGCCGAAACTGGAGAATTCTCCAAAATCTGGGAGCCCTTCATTAAAATCTACAGTCTATTTACTGGGATTATCAGTATAGTAGTGAAGGCTATCAAGACTATCTGGGACTACATCATCAAATTTCTTGAGTGGATCGGCATTGTCGGGGTGGCGGCATGAAGCTCAACATGATTCTTCTCTATGGCAATAACATGGAGATTAAGAGGGGAGAGTATGATCCAGACGAGGGAATTGCATTTTTGCGTGGAAGAAAGCATTTCAGGAAGGGGATTGTGAGCAGATTCATCGTTGACCAACAGGACATTTTCTATTTGATGAAGAAAGGAAAGTCTGTTCCATACGTTATTATAGATCGTAACAGCAGGAGAAGCGTGAAGCCAGTCTATGTTGTTCCAGAATCAAATAACCCTGGAAATAATAAGTCAGATAATGAGTCAGAGGATTCATTTCCGGCTTTGCAATTGTATGCTGATCCTGACCCCAGCATTGAGCGTAGGCTTGACTATCTAAGCGAGAAAAGCTTTTGGAAAAGCTTTCTTGAAGCCGTGATTATTCCTCCAAGAGTTGTTGTGGCTTATTTGCTGGCTGGAGCCGGAACATACGCCATTATCAGAATGCTGTTTGCAGCCGCTGGCTTTAACATTCCATAGGTGATTACATTGGCTAAAAGCGTTGAGGTAGATAGGGCGGTTGACCAAATCCTCAAGAGTTTGGGTCTTGTAAGTACTGAGGAGGCTCTTGGAAAGGCTGTAGACAGCCTAACAGAAACCGAAAATGATGAGGCAATTAAGATTCTGAGCGACATAAGCGTTCCTGAAGCGTCCAGATATGCCTTGCTCTTGACAATTGCCAAAAGGTACAAGCTTAACTGGCTGAGAGATTATGTAATTGAACTTTTGAAGTTGCGCTGCAGCGTGAATAGGCTTGGCAGACGCGAGATTGTCCGCATGGTTAGCGGAATGGAAGTCCGCGAGCATGCAGGCTTGAGGGCTTGGCTTGCAAGAAAGTTTGGAAGAGGAAAGAAAGAGAAGGAGTCAGCAATAGGCTATGCACCATTCTAAGGAGGTAGAATATGCCACGATACAAAAGTCCGTTTGACGAGTTTCGGCATTTTCAGCTTTTGGCGCAGAGATGGGCTGAGAAAGACAAGAAGCTTAAAGACTATGCATGTAATTTGCTGGCTCCTAAACTTGTCATTCTTGATAATGTCATAGAGAAACTACCTGAAGGCCACCCTGTCAGAACTCGGCTTTCAGAAATTAGAGAAATCTTGAAGCGTATAGGAGAGGTTCAGTGGATTCTTAATGCGGATATTGTGACTAATTTGGCATTGAAGGTTGGGAAGACGGGAATTGAGATTTCTGCTGTGGAGGAGAGTTGATGAGCGTTTTTAACTCTAAATTTGTGAAGGTTCTGGAAAGGCTGTTTGGAGTTCCAGCGCCTATCATCTTTGTTACTGGAAGAATGGGAAGGGGAAAAACAGACTTTTGCCTGCTTATTGGAGAGTTGGCTCTGCAATATGGATGGGTTAAGCATGTAGCCACCAACATTAAAGTATTTGATGAGAGGTTTCTGCATATTACGAGCTGGGCTGAACTTGAGAATTGGCTTAAACTTGACAAGCGAAAGAAACTTTACATTTTTGATGAGGCAAGCAGCAACATCAGCCGCAGAACACCCATGGCACAGCTAAACAGAAAAATCATCGACTTAGCATTCAAGCTTAGAAAGTATCGTGCCCACCTATTGTTGGCTGCAGTTAGCAGAGGACTTGTAGACAGCACTTTCGAGGCTATACCAGACTTGGTGCTTGGAGAATTCCAGAAGATTTCACGTGAAACAGCCATTCTTCAAAGCGACTTATTCGATGATTTAATCGTCATCCGGAATATTCCGCCGACAACCGTTAAATTCGACACCTATGACATTGCACCCTTCAGCCTAACGCCGCCAGACGAGGGCCTACAATTCCTATGCTGTAAAGTAGCAAAGAGATACTATGAACTAAAGAACTACAGCAAAGTTGCACAGGAATTCGGTATCCATCGACAACAAGTCAAAGACTTGGTTTTAAAGCATTTGCAACATACATTTGGACAAGTCAAAATGTCAGAGGAGGAACATATTAAGATACAAAATTCCGACAAAGAAAAGGAAAATGATGTTGATTTTACGTTAGATTGTAACGTAAAATGGAGAAAATGAAAATGGGAAAGCGTGGAGGCGCTAAGCGGAGAAGCACGAAGGATTTGCCTCCGGTTAGCCGTCAATATATACTTAATTTGATTAAGAAGGTTGATTCGCTTCATTATGATGATTTTTGGAAGAAATGGGTTAAGGCTTTAATTGCCTTGCTCTATTTGAGTGGTAGGCGTATTAGCGAGATTATTGGTCGGAAATATCCTGAGAGGGGGCAGCCAATTGACATTTATGAAGGCGTGAAAATGGAAGATTTTGAAATAGTTTCAGTTGCTGGTCGTAGAGTTCTCAAGATGCATTGTAGGATCCTGAAGAAGGGAAGGTTGAAGATTGTTTGTCCGAGATGTGGAATGTTGAACGCGAAGGAAAACCAGTTCTGCAGTAAATGCGGTTTAGAGCTTGCACCACTGAATCTTCAGGAAATTGAGAAGGGAGGAATTCGTCAAGTTTGGGCTGACATTCACATGCGTTTGGATGATCCGCTTATAGATTATGTTTTAGACTGGCTTAAATACTTGAAGAGTATTGGGCATAAGGGCCGTGTTTTTCCGATTACTACCAGGCAGAGGGCCTGGCAAATTATGAAGGAAATAGATCCGAACATTTGGAATCACTGGTTCCGACATCAAAGATTTACTCACATTAGCGAGGTTATGGATCCTTACGAGTTGAAGGAGTTTGCTCATTGGGAAACCATAGAGCCTGCAGTAGCCTATGTGCATAGAAGCCCCAGAAGAATTTTAGAAAAAATTGAGAGGGCTGACAAAATATGGGAGGAATAATTATGAAAAATTCAAAAAATATTATTGAAAAAATAGATTTTACTCCCAAAAATGAGAAAGGTGTTTTTTATTTATTTTCAAGAATTCATGAAAAAATAGGGTTTGAAAAAATTATTTCTTTTCAGCAATGGCCAGATATTATCGCGAAAAGAAATGGAAAGACTGTGAGAATTGAATTGGAATTTAAACTAAGTGATTTTCTTCGGCATCATTATCGAATAACAAAACCGTTAGTTATGGGTCATTGGAAAAAGGTCCAGAATAAATGGATTCTCGTAGTCGGAACTAACATAGTTGATGAAATTTCAGATCCTGAAAATAATATTTGGCTGAATAGAGATGACAATGCATTATATCTAAAAACCTTAGGCGATAAAAAGGTTGATGTTGTTATTTGTTGGGTCAAGGATATAGAACTTTCCAAACTCATTAACGATAATGTACAGGTTGTAGAGTTATCTTGTTTAATAAAATATAAGGGGGTGTAGGCTGTGTTTGAGTGGATATTTCTGGGTTTGGTGTTTGCTGGCATCGGCTATTTAGTCTATAAGAGTTGGCGTCGTAAGAAGTTGGGGATTGTGCCTTTGAATGTTAGTGATTTTAAGGCTACTGTGCTTGGGTCTGGCGAGGCCATGTTCAGCTTTAGGGTTTCCAGGAAGGAGTTGGAGAAGCTTGTTAAGACTATGGCTTTGCATCCTGGCAGTTCATCTATGATTAGCTTGCCTAAGCGTAGGCGTGGAAGACCTCCAAAACATGCGAAGCTTGAGGAGGCTATGCCTTCTGGCGAGAAGCCTGAATGTTTTGGTGAGTTGGCTGCTGGGCTTCCGGAAAAGCAGGAATGTGCCACGTGTCCATGGAAGAAGTACTGTAAGAGGGAAGCTTGATGGTTTATATTCGTATGGAAATTCAGAATGTTGAGTCTGGCGAGAAAAAGACTATTGAAAGTAAGGGCAAGAAGGAGACTTGGGTTTTAATGAAGTTTATGGCTAAGGCAGGCAGGTATGCTAATCCTAAGTGGAAGATTTTGAGGATTGAGACTGACAGTTTAATGGTTTACAGCTATATTAAGGAGCATAAGCCAGAGTTGCCGATTGAAGCAGTAGCAGACGAGCAATGAAATTTAACGCTATCTTTTTCTGTCTATTTTGGGGCCTTTCGGCGGCTTAGTAGTTATCTTTACTCCTCTTGTTGTTTTGGCTCTTCCGAGATGAATGTCTCTAACTCGTATGCGTTTGACTTTCTTGCCGTTTCTTAGCGTATAGACTTGCGGCGCCTTGATGGTAACCCATAAGTCTCCGCCCTGAATTCTTTTATCAACAATTTTTGGTCTGCCTTCTACGTTGCGAATTTTTCTTACGCGAATTCTTGGCTTAATTTTGCCATTTCGGTAGCGTTGAAGTCCTCTGTAAACGATGTAGTAGGTTTTCACTTGACTATCACCCTTTTAATGGTGTTTGGAGAAAGGTCTCGGAGTGGATACTGCTCTTTTGGAACGAGAAGTCGGCTTCCGTGGCTCCACTTCTTAACCGTGCATGGAATCTTCTTCCTTCCAATCTGCACAGTTTTCGTAGATCCTACCTTAAGCCCCTTAGCATCCTTCTTTGGAACTATGAAGCATCTGGCCTGCCTCAAATCTGCAGTTGGCGTTCGGGCCTCTTTTTTGCCTCTGTAGCCTATAGTTTGTAGGGTTACTCGTCTTCTTCCAAGTTTAGCCTTAACCTTACACATTCTCCATCCCAAGAAAAATGAAGGCCGAATTTTGATTTAGAATTATTCGAAGATACTATACTCCGCATGTATTCTCAGATTAGCAGATCAATTAAACCTACGACCATCAAGTAAATCCATGGAAGAATCATTAAGAAGTATCCTGTCCATTGCCATTTTGACTCTATTCTGTATTTCCAAAGAAACATGACTGCGCCCACGAAGCTAAGAAATAGGAAACATATAAACATAATAAGATCTAAAGCGATTTTTCCTGCAACGAGAAAGGGAATCAGAATCCATATGAGATAAGCATTGATTCCTAAAATTAGGCCTACAATAATGCCAACTGAAAATGGGATGGATTGAGGGTCTTCATCAGATTGTACTAACTTTCTTAGGCTTTTTAAGTTGTAGATCATCATTAGAAACAAAACGAGCCCGAAGATAAAGGTATACGCCTCAAGTGACGCCAATTCTGGGAAGTGGAGATAATCAACAGCGACACGGGATATGACTGCTATTAAAAAGAGAATTCCAGAACCAAACGCAAGCTGGAGTGTGTCTTCAAGGGAGGTTATTGACTGTTCACTTTCCTGATATAAGGAAGCAATTTTCCTTAAACTTTCTTTGCTTATACTCTCTTCCTTGCTACAAATATCTATTATCAAATTGCGGGTTCTTGATAACAACTTCTTTCTTCTTTCACGTGCTTTTGGGCCATATGTGCGTTCTATTTCAAACCAAGTGCTAAAAGAAAAGATTGCAAAGCCTAAGGCAACCTGCCACAGCTCTATCATAACAATTCCGCAAGTATCTAAGTATTTTAGAATCAATAAAAGGATATCGAAAGACGATAATTACTTTATCACAACTTTTCCTATGGCTTTTTGGTAGTCTGGGCATGTTTTGTAGTATTGTGATTTGCATAGTTTTGCTATGTGTGTAGCTAATTCTTTATAGTGAGCTCTGGCTTTGCAAATGTATCTGTCATTAAATTCATCGAATTCAAGGAAAGGACATTTATCAGCCATTTTTTACGCCACAACCTTCTTTTATATTTGAGATTCAATTGGAAAAATGACATAAACAACAAAAAAAGCGTATAATACTGTAACGATGTAGATGATTGTTGGAATTAAGTCGTTTGTCATTATATAGATTGAGATAACGCTTGCAAGAATGATGAGGGTAGTTACTGTCAGTTCGATTATGGCTTTCCATTCCATCTTTTTTCTATCTATTTTTATACATCCTCCCATGTGAATTTGAATCCTTTCTTTTCAAGCCAAGCCATATAGTCGAGTCTTTCGAGCATTTTGTTCCATTTTTCTCCGAATGGGATGCGTTTGTATCCCCAATGCTTATAGTAGAAATGGTCAATTTTACCCCATATGTCCTCTGCGATTAGGACAATGAGGGGTCCATGGTCTGTTGGCATTAATAGCAGAAATATTATTGCCGCTATAGGTATTAAGTAAGGCATGAGAAGTGAAATTATTTCTTGAAGTTCATTCATTTTGGTTTTTCCTCCTCGTAGACTTCGAGGTAGGTTAGGATTGTGGCTTTTCGGTTGACGTAGATTGTTGTCATGCCGTAGAGTTTGATGTAGTCGTCTGTTACCTCCATCAGTTTGCCGGCTATTGAGAAGCCGTCCTGAGAAGTTTCAAATACTAAGCGAACATTCTTGCCGATAAGGCTCCTAAGCAAATTTTCAAGCTTCATTTATTAGCCTCCATTTCGGATGATTCTTCAATTCTTCCGCATGCTTACTGCAGACTGGATATTGACGGTTTGTCGGCGCAAAAATGGCTGTGGTTACGGCTATGTTCTCACAGAAGAAGCATTTCGGCGCCGAAACTTTATTTTGGATTAGAACTGTGCTGTGTGGCTCTGCCTTGATGAATTGGATGAGTGTAGGCTGTTGCTTTCGACTTTCGCATTCCTGGTTGAACCTTTCAATTAGCATGTCGATGGCTTGGGAGAGAGACAGCCTCGTGTATTTGCGGACGTTGTCCTTGAAAAGTTCCATTTGTCCTACGCGAAGATAGAAAGTATAGCATTTACGGTATTCATTATTTAAATTATTTAAATTATTTAATGAGTCTTTAACATTTTTATTGTTCGGAGCGTAGGACATTTTCTTTTCTCTCCTTTCTTAACTTTTCATAAATCATGCGCCTCAACAACTCGCTGACAGTTCTTCCCTTACGCTTAGCCAACTCTTCAAACTGCTCTTTCACTCGCTTGCTGACTCTAACTCTTATAACGCAGTCTTTACGCTCATGAAAAACACCAGCTTTACTCACCATTCTGCTTTTCAGCCTCCTTGATTTCTTTCCATATGTCTGTGAGCAAGCAGCCAAGCCAAAATCTCAGCAATCATCTTCGCCATAAACCTCCTTTTTGAGCTCTTTTTTGATATGGAACGGTTTTCCAAGCCTTTCAAGAAACGAGATTACTGCTGGAAGATGAGATTTATAGTAGTCTTTAGGTATTTTGAAGCCGAATTTCCCAGCATAGTTAAGTCTGCCTATCACGTAAAAGTCTACGTAGTTTTGGGTTTCCTTGATTATTTCAATTGGAGCTGTAACGTATGGGATCCAAGGTTCAATGCTAACCCAGGTTTTGACTCCTTTTTCATGGGCTTGTCTAAGCCAGTATACTCTTTCATCGTTTCCTGGAGCCTTCGGCTCAGCTCCTATATGCCATAAAGCCGTTATTGTAGAGCCAAGCCAGAAACCTCCAACCCTAAACAATTCAAGATCTCTTTCAACCGCAAGCTTGGGATTCTTAGTCAGAACATAAACTTCATGCCTGGACCCCAACAATATGGAAAGAACAAGCTGAGTAAGCTTCTCATTTAATTCACGAGGCTGATAAGGATCGCTTGTAAAGCTAACAACAACCCTCAACGACTTTTTAGCATTTAGAAGTTTACGGGCCTCTTCCAGAGGCCTCGGATTTTGCGTTCTATACCTAAACAAAGGCGTATTAGCCCAACAATAACGGCAATTGTAGGGGCAGGTTGGATAAACGGTTATTTGCCAATCAGCATACTCAACATTAGTCCTTGCCATTAGAACTCAGCCTCCTAAAACGAGTTGTTTTAGTTGTTCGTGAATTTGGTCTATGGCTTCATCTGGAGCCAAGGGCTTGATTTTACGGATGTTTTCGGCTACCCACTGTCTGAAGCGGTTGCGGAAGGCTTTACGATTACCTTTCTTTGTTTCCCAGAGCAGTCGTTTTTCTGCAAGAATATTGCAGTATTGCAGGTTTGTTGCTGATGTCACGCCTGTTTCGAGTTCTTCTGGCCAGAACGTGTATTCTGGATCCATGCGTATGGCCTGCTTGAAAACCAGGCTTAGGGCTCCTCTTCCAGACTTCAAGTTATAAAGCATGCGTCTGGCGTCTTGAATCCAACTCTGCACGTTGGGATCGTTAAGCACTTCCTGGACAAGTTCCTTCTTTAATTGTTCTTCTCGCTTGTAGCGTTCCAGCTCCTCTTTTAGGCTGTCACGTTCCTTGATGACTTGCTGAATGTCCTTTGGAACAAGCTCTAAATCGAAGATTTCGCTTATCTCTATCAGCACATCCTTGAGGCTTTGAATTGCTTCTCTGGCATTCTCAAATTTAGATTCAATCTCCCAAATTTCCTTTCTTGCCTCTTCTGTTTCTGCAAGTTTGCGCCGCAACTCTTCATTTTCGGCTTGTAACTCTGCATTTCGACTGTTTAACTCAAAAATTTGCTGTTCAAGTTGTCTAATTCTATCCTCATAGGTTTTCTTTAGCTCTTCCATTTGAGTTAGAAGCGTCTTTCTTTCACGCTCAAACCTTTCAGCCAGAATCTGCGAAGTTTCAGCTTTACCTTCTGCAAGTTTCGGCGTAGCCTTCATTAATTCTGAAAATTCCTTGATTGCCTTAGCTAAGTCTGGCGTTTCTACTGGCTTGGCTAAGGGAGTTTCGGCGCCATGACTGCAAAGTCTCTCCTTGACATGAATTATGATTGGCTCCTCTAAGCCTATGACTACGGCGTCTCCAGGCTTGAATAGGCGAACCTTCTCAATCAAATCATTAGATAAGCCGTATTCTCTAAGCCGGTCGAGGTCTATTGGATCCACAGTTTTATGCACTATTTTCAATTCGCATTGGCTAAGCGTCATCTTGCTTATTTCAGCTGGACGCCTCGCAACTGCAATAAAGCCAATACCATAATGCCTTCCTGTAGCTCCAATCTCATAAACCCAATATTCCACTTTCTGCTGAACACGAGTAACTTCCTTAAGCTTGATAACTCCCTTCTCTGGCGTAATACGGTGAGCCTCATCCATGATCAGAACATAGGGCTTCTTCAGCTTCTCCTCAATATGATAAAAGCCTTCAAGGAAAGCAGCCAGGAAATTGTAGCGTTCAAGCATGGTTCCAAACTTCAAATCCAAAACCGCACTAATTCCAAGCTGAACAATCTTCTCGGCTAAAAGCTTGGCTTGTTCAGCACTAACATTCTTGATGTCTGCATAGTCTGGATTGCCTAAAGCAACAATCAAAACTGGAAAACGTTCACGAAGCGTCTTGTATTCTCCCATTAAATCCACAATTAAAAACGGAAACTTATGCAAGGCTAACTCTTCAGCGATAACGCCTGTAGTCCAGCTTTTGCCTCCGCCACGCATGCCAAGAACTGCTAAGCCTCGATCAACCAGGTGCCTATGAACATCCAAACAGAAATTCTCAGACAAACAAACTTTAACCTTCATTTTTAACCCTCCATTTTGTTCCATTTTCGGATTCAATATCCAGAATTTTGACTTGCTTCCATCTTGTAAGATACCAGACAAGATGATTAGCGAGTTCTCGACCATCAACTTCAAACAAAATTTTAAACTTCATTTTTCCGCAACAACTCCTTTTGGTTATACTGTGGGTGATTTGCAGTCGACTGCAAATTAATTAAATTATTACAATTCTTGGTTTGTTTCTGATTATTTTCTTCGAAACGGTCTCTTTTGTTTGCGGAGCTATTTTTATGTCTTTTCAGACAACTTGGGCAAACCATTAAGGTTGAATCAATTCTTATTGGGACAAAAGGCTGCCCACATCTACTGCAAAATCTAACTTTCCTTCCCATTTTTTATCAACTCCTTCAAGAATCTTTCAAAACATGATGTTCCAGCTTCGCAATCATCATAGTATGGGCAATCAAAGCATACTGCTTGTCTTGCCTTCTCAATTCTTTGCGATCGCAAAGAATTTAACAAATGCCCCCGATCGGGGGCATTTTGTTGAAGTTTCCTTAACTCAGAAAGAACATCCTCAAGCTTAACCCATTTGCTTAGCATCCATTTTAGCATCCGTCTGTTATATATAGAAGCATCTGATGCTACCTTTTTTACTTCTGAATCTCGCATATCCACAATTTGAGCAAGTGTTTTGGCTTTTTGTTTGAGCCTCTCCATCAACTCACGCCAAACATCACTCATTTTCAAACCCCTCACATACCTGTTGATATGTTCCACATTTAGGGCATCGGTATAATCCATCAATAGTTGTATTACGAACTTCACGCATTTCTGAGCCGCATTTAGGACATTTAACAATCTTTTTATGCTTAACATCACTCATGGCTTGTTTTCCTCCTTTCTTTTGTGGAAGAAGAAGCATCCATGTTTGTGCGGGTTTCTAATTTTACGGAAATGGCGAAAACACCATTTGCCTTTAAGGAAGACACATTCGCTACAGTGTCCCGGATACTTAAACTTACTCATGGCTTGTCTTCCTCCTTTTATGTTTGTCATGCGATTTTGTCCGCAACTTCCGACCGCATTCCGGACAGACCGGCAAGCCTTTTCCGTTGACTTTATGCTCGCCTTTTCGAATCCACCTTCCACACCAAGGACAATAATAATACCAGCGATAACGACTATTCTCAGCCAAAACCAGCTTAGCCATTCACTTTTTCCTCCTTTTACGCTTGTTTTGTTTACGTTTGTAGCCGTTACATGGCCAGGGCTGATCGAGAAGCTCCTTCGGAATTAGCCAGCCGAACTTTCTGCATTCAGCATATTGGCTGTTCTTTGGGTTAATCAAAAAAGCGCATGAACTGCATTTTTTGCGAGTTTTCAGCATGCTTGGATGCAGTATTTCTGTAACTTCAAGCTTCATGTCGGGAAAACGATGATGAGCAACAACCAAATGACGCAAAGGCAAAAAATCAACCTCCTACATGTAGTGGTGTAGCTTGGTTGACGCGAAAGGGCGTTTTCCGCCCCAGCCAGGCTTACCAATCAGGTCGGCTGTTAACTCATCGCTTCTCGCTAACGCTTTGCCTATCAGCTCATATTCTTCTTGGTTGATAACCCAGTCAACATAGCCAGGTGGAAGCTGAAAGTCATCATCTATCTGACTTCTTCTTAGAATGATGTGGAGGCAGACTCCGGCACGCGGATAGACAGCCTTCACCTTTAAAGGCTTAAGCTGGAAAGGCTCAACTCTATCGAAAACCACAGTCTGATATAGATGATGATAACCATCATAACGTGGAATCAAAAGCATAACCACCCGCCGTGCCATTTTCAGTTTTCGCCTTTTTCTTCGAGAAGTTCTAATCGATATTCGCATGGAATTAGTCGATATTTTCCGTTTTTAAGCAAATCAACGATTTCTTTATGTCTTTTGACTGCTTCTTGTTTTGTCCAGTATCGTTCGCAGAAGCTTTCTTGAAGGCATAAGTCTTCTACCCCAAAAATCATGGTTTCAAAGAAGCCACCCGGATGCTCCAGCATAAGGTTTACCGTGCTTACAAGAACTTTTCCCTCTTTCAATTCGACAACTGTTTGAAGTCGAAATCTTTTATCCCATTGATTGTTTGGATAATAACTGTGTTCTGGGCTTCCACAATATGGACAATGTCTAACCTCAATCTTAGTTATGCCTCGCTGTCTTATTGGAGCGTCTGGAGGAGCCTCAAGTATCTTGACTACTGCCTGACTTTCCAGGTATATTCTCTCGCAATTTCCACAAAGCCGTCTATTCATAGCCTTTCACTTCTGTTCGATTTTGATTATTCCACGGTCTTCATCAAATTCGAGAGTATCCACCTTCCAGCCTTCCGCCCTGATCAGCGCCGCTATTTCCTGAGTTATCTCGCCAGTATAGCGTAGGCCCTTCTCATTGCTGCAGTAAACAACCTCTACGATGTTGCCCTGCTCATCTGTGCGATAGAAGAGTCTGCCCAGCTTATGCATGGCGTCGCGGAAAAGCTTCCATTCCTTCACATTACCAACAAGCTCAACCATCTTTAGCCCTCAACCTCCTTTGATGCCTTTTTCTAAAGAATCGCAATCAATCCATTTGATATGGAAATGAAGCCACTTTGCCCATCTGATAATTTTAATTCTCAGCATTCTTTAGCCTCCTTTTTTAGTTTCTCAAGAAATTCTTCCAGCTTATCTAAGCAGTCTGGGCAAAAGGCTCCATACTCTTCAATAGTATCATAGGTTCCGTCATCGTTGTCTCTTTCAAGCCAAAGAAGATAGTAATCTTCTCGATCTACTTCTTTTCCGCAATAATCACAATAATAACGCTTAACCATCTTCTTTTCACCTCAGCCTATACGTGATTTTGACATGCTTGTTTGGAGGAGCTACCGCTTCACATGCCTCTTGCAGGCTGATTTTGCCAGATAGAAACAGCATTTCAAGAATCTTGATGGCTTCGCAGCCTTCCTTTGGCTCTGAATCGCATAGTCCCTTCAGCCAGCATTTCCCGCAGACTTGGCTTGTTATAACTGGCATGTAACGGTCATACGCCTCTTCTGGAGTTAACTCGACAAACACGGAAGTAGCCGCTACGGCTCCACATTTAGGACAAACCCAGAGATTGCTGCCTTTCAAATGCTTCAACGGAATCTTGCAAGTTGGGCAAGTTAAAACGCTCAAAACCTGCTCAGACATTACGCTTCCACTCCGCCAATTTCTTCAAAATTTCTTTCCTGGCTTCAATTGCAGCCTTCCTATCCAACTTAGTCTCAAGGATAAGCCTGAGAAGAGTAGGCTCCAAGCTTATCATTTTGGCGAGGGCTTCACGAACCCTAAACAACCAAAAACCAATATGACTCAACCTTCAGAAACCCTCCTTTTTCGGTGATATTTCCGATAATCCCAGAAATACCAAGTAATAACAGCGTATAGCGAGCAGGCGAACCAGCCAATAAGGAATGCAGAAAACCACTCAGGAAAACTCATTCAGAAACCTCCTTAACAGTTTGCTGAATTAGGCTTGTCAGCTTCAAAGCTTCTTTATCGGTCAAATGAATTCTGAATTCAATGTCTCCGACGGTAAATCTGATTGCAATCAGCTTATTTTTTCCATAGCTGACATCCTCAACTTCGATAAGCATTTTGCCTTCAAGTTCAGCCTCATCGATATCCAAGACAGAATAGCCATCTCTAATCACAAGCTTAGAACTCATTCCTCAAAAGCCTCCCATTCCTCCAAAAACATCTTCTTCAGAAACTTTTCAATCCGGCTAACTCGCCTTTCCAGCCCCTCAAACTCCGAGTAGGTGATGTGCTCCTCGCTTCGGCTTTTAAGCTCTGCAAGCTCATTGTCAATCTTGACCAATGCACGGTTAAGCTCATAGTCATTCGTGACATACTTGAATCTGGAACGCCTACTCATCCAACTCAAACCTCAAAACCACCCCCTTTAATTGGACAATTTTCAAAAGTGCAAAAACCGGGAGCGTTATAATTGAAAAAGCAGTTTGGCTCGCCATTCTGGTCATATATGCGATGCTTGCATGTCTGGTATGGTCTTAGCTTGGCTAATGGAGGGCCTTGCAGGAAATAGCTTCTGTTTCCGGTTCTGTGATGTATTCCAAGCGGCAACCTTACGAAGTTGCCGTATTGCCCCGGCTTTAATTCCCGCTGTTTTGGAAAGATTTCGGCTGTAAGCTCGCTTTTAATTTTGTCCACGAGCATGCTGGCTTGCCAGAGCGGAGTAGGCTCCAATAGTATCCATACATGCATTCCTCTTCCACCAGTATCTTCAAGCAAAACACAGTTTTCATGGAATAGTTGCCTGGCGAGGCTGTAAGCCAGCATTGAACGTTTAAAGTCGATGTCTATGCAAATCCATTTCACTATGCCTTTCTCATTGAAGGGATAAACGCCCAAACAATATTTTCCTTCAAGATGGTCTGTCACTTGTCTTATAGTCAATGACTCCTTGACTGTCCGCCAGCCCTTCTCAGACTCGACTCCGTAAACGTCTGTTCTTGCAACGAAAAGCTGCATAAGCTGCGCCGCAACTTCCCTATTGCCTAATCGCCTCTGACACAACATTCCTTATCCACTCCTCTCCAAGCTCTTTTTCAATTCGGCTCCAAACAGCCTCCAGAACCTGCTTCAGCAATTTTGCGCCCTGCTCGGCTGAACTGAACTGATAGAACTCATAAACCCAATCGATGAGGCTGAGAGGATAATAACGCTTAAGCTTGTCAATAATCCTAACAAGCGGAGGCTCCTCGACTAAGGATTTAGGCTGACTTGAAGGAAGTGTCGGCGCAACAGAACCAGAAGCAGGAACAGAAGACGGAACAGTAATAGCTTGCTCAGCCTTTCGCTCTTGGGTTTCTTCCGATTTAAGATTCAGTGCACGACGTGCACTGGCAAGTTGTTCAGGCTCTGGCCTTTTATACTTTTCAGGAAGATACTTGTAAACCCATCTTTCACTCATTCCAAGAACTTCTGCAATCTGCTTAGGCGACCAACCCGTAAGCTCAGCAATTTGCCCAAGCAATTCACGCTTCTCTTCAGCCGGAACCCGCCTACGACAAACATTAACAATCAACCTTGCAATAACCAAGTCAACCTTGCTACGAATATGCTCAAGCTTAATAGAAGGCCAATTAGAATCAACTTCAAGCCTATGAAAACCATCAATAACATTCCCATAAGCATCCTTAATAACCGGAACCAACGCACCAATAGTCCTATAAGACTGAGCCAAATCATACTTCTCTTCATGCTCTTCCTCAGACATTCTTGGCTTCCTCCTTCAATCGCTCCATCAAATCCACCAAAACACCAAGCTGCCTGTCAATCGCACCAAGTAAATCAGCAGGAACATGCACAAACCTCACAGACTTAGCCTGCTCTTGACCACCAGACCTAACCAAGCTCTTCAAAGGAATCCGAAAATGACTAAGCTTGCCATTACTAACATACTCGCCAGCAAACTCCTTAACAACCGAATGAACACTCCCAAAAAGCTCACTACCAAGATACTGCCTTGGACGAACAATCAAATACTCGCCCTCAACTTCAGAAGTAAAATAGTCGGCTGCATCAATGCCCAAGCGTTTACTCAGCACAGATAGAAAATCAACACTCATTCTATATCTACCTCATCTTGAAGTTCAACGCCGGAAATCTCCAAATTAAGAGAAGGATAGTTGTCTTTTTTCCATTCTTTTGCCTTTTTCACAGCTTCATCAAAATTTTCCGCTAAAACCGTCAATTCCTCAAACACACTGTCAATGCTTGCCGCGTCACTTTCCCTAAAGTAAACCTTCCATATCCTCAACCTAAGAACCAGCCTCCTCTTTTTTGTTCTTGCATTTTTCCAGAATTAGTTCGGTTACAAAGGCTGCAACCGACTTGCCTTGTTCTTTAGCTTTGTCTTCAGCTTTTTTGTAGATTTCTTCTTTAATAGTTATTGTTTTCTGCCCCGGTTTTGGCATGTCTTCACCTCGATTAACCGTTATATTAACGGTTAAAGTATATAAAATTAACGGTTAGCATAACCGTTAGAACCGTTACCTTAATATTTCTTAGTAACCGTTACTATAACGATAAAAATGCCTCAAGAAGGACAAGTTTCAGTAACCATTCCGACTTATGTATGGGAAAAGGCTCAAAGATACTTTAAAGAACATGAAAGTGAACTGAGAAAGAAAGGAATCAAATCGCCAACTAAGCTTATCATTTATTGGATTGAGGAGAAGTGTTCTCAAGAATGATTCTACAGACTATACAATCCAACCTCTCCTCGGGATATAATTTCCTTAATTTTTCTGCAAGCTCGGAAGAAACCTTAATCTTCCGCATACTTCTCCCTCGCAAATTGTCACGGTCTGAATCCAACCTTATAAAAATTCACTCCATACAGAAACCAGCCCAACCAGAGAGGTCACTTAAAGTATTCAGAAAGGAGGAAATGAAAATTGAGAAATGTTTATGTTGTGTTCTTACACTTGCCTGAGTTTGACTTTATGCCTGTCGCTCTTGGAGTATTTACAACTTTTGAGAAAGCCTTAGAATTAAAGGAAAAGTATGAAGTTGAAGTTGGAGGCTCCGTTAGGCCTTTAATCTATGAAGTGCCACTCGACGGAGTAGCTACTTCTGGAAAACTGAAGTATTGGAGCATGAGCATGACGCCCAACGGAATAAAAGAAGAAAAGAAAGAAATCGACTTGTCCAAAATATGGGCAAAGGAAAAAACTATAAAATTAACTCCTGAGTTACAGAATAAATTCGAAGAAGTTTCTAAAGCGAAAAATTTCAAAGAAGTAAAGAAAAAATTTGGAGAACTTTTGAAAAGCGTTGACCCGGAAAAATGGAAAGAGTGGAAAGAGAA
>QMYO01000007.1 GCA_003662715.1 Candidatus Bathyarchaeota archaeon
ATCACCGGGTTGGCGAGTTTATGGAGAACTTCTTCGAAAAAGTTGGAGCCCAGTATATCCACTTGATTCGGAGGGACTGGAGGGACAGAATCGTTTTAGAGGTCAGAAGCTTCGACGGAAGGGAGATAACAGATCCTGTTTTGCGGCAGGCGCGGGGAAGCATCCTGATGAGCGGTTTCCTCTCCCCACCAAAAGTCTACAGAGATCTGATGCTCTACGACCACAATGGCGCCCACCTCCAAGAGTTTGATTCCCCCTTCCCGCCTGAGAACAGACTGATTTTAGCCGCGGAGGACGTGTCTTCAAGGTTTGAAAAGAGGACTGGCAAGATGCTTGAGAAGTGGAGAGACTACATTGAAGCCATTTCGGAGGCGAACGAGGGCAACATGGCCGTCTTCTTCACAAGCTACGAACTAATGCACACTATTCTGCCACTGATCAAAACCCACAGACACGAGATTGTAGAACAACGTAAGACTAGGAGAGGAGAGGTGATAGGGCAGCTAACCAGGTCAGCTGATAACGTGTTGTTTGGGGTTATGGGTGGAAAGTTCAGCGAGGGAATAGACTATCCGGGCAACCTCTTAACATGCGTGGTAGCCGTGGGCCTACCCTATGCAACTTGGACCGTTTATCAAAAGGCCCTGATAAACTACCTCAGTCACCAGTTTCCAGGAAAAGGCAGAACCTACGCCTACCTAACACCTGCAATACTCCGCCTGATTCAAACTTGTGGACGGGTCCACCGATCAGCTACGGACAAAGGATGTATGGCGATCTTAGATGAGCGAGTCACTCGCCCAAGCATCAAAAAACAACTCCCAAGCTACTACCAGAAGGAAATGAAAATTGTACGAAGCCCGATCGACTGCGCTGAACAAATAAGAAAGTTCTGGAAAAAGCATGCGCGCAAACGAACATTATAAGCGTAATTCATAGACTTTGCGAGCGTTAGGTCACATACACGTTTATATTCTGTGTTTTTGTTCGCGCGCTAATGGGCTCTAAAGCCTCATTGTATCGATCGATCATTGTAGCACGAACTGCTCTCTACTATAACTATTTAGGCGCTTACCCGTTTAGACAATCCCCTTCAGGATATCTGAGGTCAACGTTCTGACCATGTTTCAGGCGTTTCAGAGTTTTAATTTCAAATATTCTATCCGCTTGGGAAATGTTGTTTAAGGCAACTTAATCGGTATGTTTTACTCCTCAAATTTTAACAATCCGAGGTTGTTGTTTTGCCCAACGAAAATTCTCACCGGTGAGAAAATGGTAGGCGCCTACCACTCAGAAAGTGGTATTACCTCAAAATAGCCTCGGATTTGCCAAAGGACATTAAAAAACGCATAATCGATTATGCCCTAGGAAGGGAGGAAAGGCTTAATTCAGCGAAACGGTTGCCGATGAATTCTAACGAATTATCGACGCCTTTTCGTCCGCGGACGAAATCGCTACTTGGAAATGCTTCAACGCTTACCTTGCGCTCATCGATCGAAGTCTCTCACTCCTCCTTGATGGTGAGCGCCACTCAAATCCTCCCTTTTTCAAAACTAAGGCATAAATTAAGTCCGTAAGACAGTTAGACCTTCAAACAGTCCTATTTCGATGGAAATCCTTTTAATTAAGGGATACCAAGTTTTTTCGGTGAAAATCATGGCTAAAATTGCGTCTTCAGAGGTAGAGGAAGAAGAGACCGAAGCTGTAGAAGTTGGGGAAGCTGAAGAGGTTGCAGAGGAGGAGGCTCTAAGACCTAGGCCGAAGAGAAGAAGGGGGAGTAGGGTCATCAGCGGCGTTACCAAGGAGGATTTCATGGAGTTCGCTCGAAAGTTCTATCCGAGCCTCGTTAAGGATTTTGAGGCGGAGCTCATTTCCTTCGAGGAGCTGAAGACTAGGGTTGAGCGTGACGCAGACCTAATATGGGTCGACTTGAAAGAGTAAACGAAAGCCAACACAGCTCACTTCTGCTAACCATAATGACCTCTTCCGTCATCCAAGACCTCTGCGACACGATATCCGAGGGTCTCTGCTGAAAGTCTCTATTCCCCCCTTTTACAGTTTAGCTCAGATGCGTGTGTATTTAAATACAAATTTCGTGAAATATTGAAGATGAGTGCGATAGGTTGAATGTTGGAAAGCCTTCCCGGGAATTGTCTGTCGGTGAAATCCTTTCGCTGACGTTCAACCTTTACCTTTCCAAATTTTTGCAGTTTTTCTTGCCCTTTCTAATTTCAGGAATAATAATAGGTGTATGTACTTACGCGATAACCTCGTCTTTTCCTATACCAACACCTCCAGGCGCGACGGCTTCTTATGAAGAACTGATCGCATGGTTTTTTGCTCTCATTTCAATGATCATTGTGATAGGTATTTTGTCGGGTCTCGTGTTGTGGATTGTAGGCACCACGACCACTGGAGTTGTCATCAAAAATGCTTCTGACCAAATAGAGAAAGGCGCTTCAAATCTTGGTGTCAGCTTCAACTTTGCAGTATCTAAGCTTCCATCATTGCTCGTAGCTCAATTTGTTGCTGGAATTTTGATAGTAATCGGTGGTCGGTTTCTGACTGAAATGTTGAGGTTGCTCGGCCAATGGGTTGTGATTCGAGGTTTCTCGATTACCAGCGCTGGCGCAAGTGCCGGTAGGCTTAACTTCATTCAGAGGTTTTTCCGTTAATTAACGTTAACAGCAACTTGTCCGGATTATACGAGTCCAATGAAAAACGCTTAGAAACTCCCTTAAGGAATGTTCCGGGAGATTCAAAAGCGTGCATTCCGTGCAAGGAAAACCGAAAAACCCCGCACAGAAAAAGCGGAAAAAGCGTCGCACCAGAGCTGAGAAGGTCGGCCACCTCAAGTATATTCATTCAGCGGATAGGCCGTCTGGAACAAAAAATCGACGAAATTGACCTTAGAACACGTACCATGATGGCCGGTTTACGTGAGTGGATGAGTTTCAAGCCCGGTTACATTCAGAAGGTTGCTTGTCAAGATGAGGTAGATGTCGAAATCATTGAGCGTTTGGTCCAGGCGGATGACGGGGGTATTTTGCCTTCTATCATTGCGAAGGATTTGTCTAGGTATGGGCTGAGGCGCTGGGATGTCACGCGTAGGATACAACGTATGAACAAGAGGCTTAAGAAGGAACTGGGAAAGTCGGTAGCTGAGAAAAGAGGCCACAGATGGGCCCTATCAAGCTTCATGCGAAGCGCTTGGAAATGAAAATGATAGGGATACGTTGCTTTGTGCGCTTGCCTTTTATGTCTAGGAAATAGCCGACTGATCGTATCGGGGGGTCAAACTTTGCATGGGTATGTTCGAGGCGTCCTGTTGATTTGCTGGCGTCTAACCACTCAACCTCTATTAAGTCTCCCAACCGTAATGAATTAATGGTATCCCAAACTGTCAAGATATATGGCTGAGAATATCGAGAGCCTACGAGGTTTTTAAACAAATTCGAACGCCATAATTAACTAAGAAATTAAAGAACGCCTGAGTATAAGTGAAGCGAACTTTTATGTCAATCGCGCGATCTAGGTGTGTCAGTTGAAAATAAACAGAATACATTGATTCAATTGACGGTTATATTCGAAAACCAGACCGATCAAAGCGTAATGGTTCTCTATCTGATATTCTATCTGCTATTCAGTGCGCCAAACCTCTTAGCATGAAGATCGATCAATTCAAGGAGTGGTTCTACCGTCTCCTTGTTGACTGAATAGATACGTTCCCTCCATTTTCGCTTAACAAATACGAATTTGCACCTTAACAAAATTCTAAGGTGATGTGAAATAATACTGCGCTCTATGTTGAGTTCAGTCGAGATTTCACCGACATTTAGAGGTTCCTTAAGCAGAAGCTCTAAGATAGCAATCCTTAGGGGGTTCTTAAGTACAGAAAAGAACAAATAGCATGTTTCAGCCAAACCTTTTTTCAATCTGCATCACCGCTTGTGTTTGGACTCCAATTTGTTTCATAAACGGGAGAAAACAGTTTTTGAATTTCAGATAGTCCATCCTTGATATCGGAAACTGATTTAGCCCCTGTCAATACAATCTTTCCGCTTCCAAAGACTATCAGTACCAGAGTTGATTCTGGCTTACGGTATATTAAGCCAGGGAAAATTTCAGGATTGTATTCCATTTGTTTAGTCTCTCTACTTTTGGATAATCCTTCAATGTCTAATCGTTTTCCAGCATCTGCTATTGCGACAATATTCCCAATCCTCAGGGATGGATGTGATGGTACAGTGAGGCCAAATTCCCTCAATTTTGACAAAACTGCTTGCTTAACTTTGCTGAGATCGCTGAAACGCTTGAGACCAGCAAAGGTTATTGTTCCCCTTTTATAAATTAAGATCGTAGATTTTATCTGAGGCAACCGAAATGCCAGAAAATGGGGCTGACGGGAGTAATTTCTGACATGCAAAAACTCGCGAAGTTTGATAAGGTCAATCTCCAAGTCCAATTTCAATGAGGCGATAATACTCACTATGTTGTACTTTAATCTTCTCACTTTCCATTCCATCGATATCTCATGTTTCTAAGGCTTACCATAGGAATATGGGAAGAGCCGTATTAACATTTCTTTGATAAGACTGATGGCTACCTACGTTCTATTCTTTTCAATCTCCCATTCTCTTCCTCTATCACAAAATACTTCCGTAGGATCTTAAACGTCTCTTCTTTTGAGAGAAGAACTCTGTTTTCGAGTAATACCATAATGATTTCGCGTAGAATTTGGTTCATAGTTATTCCTCTTTTTGACATTACCTCCTCAACGGTTTTTTTAACCAAAATCTCAAAATCATTTTTGGATAATCTATCATAACTCCTCCTTACTATAGGCTTCCAGAATGTTATTATCAGATCTCCTCTTAGAGCACCAAGTCTCGTGTCTTGCATAACTGAAGGCGCTGATGCTTGCAGTGGTAAAACATTAACTAGCTCAAATCCAGCTTCCGCACAGGGTGTAAGTAATGCATATAGAACTTCAGCGTGGCGACTATTGAAGGTGACACTCATGTACTTATTTGGTTTCAGAACTCTATATATCTCCATAAAAGCCTTATACATTCTGTTTCTATAATCTTCTATCGTTTTTTTCCTTAGCGGACTGTTACTTATTACAATTTCATTGTCAAAATCTGAATTAAAACCAAGCCACGAATTCCACATAATGCTTAATTCAAGATAGGGCAAACGATCACCATGCGGAGGATCAGTGAAAACATAATCGACTGACTCATCTGGAATGTTATGTAAGTTGGTTGCTGATTGAGTCAAAATATAAATCGAGGAATTTCTCAAGAGGTCATCAAAATTCTCTGCTTCTTTGTAGTGATAGCCGATCCCTTCGTTTGACTCTTTTTTCCCCTTTAGAACTCTTTTATAACGATTTAAAAAACACCTCCAGACATTGATTTCAAAATGTTCTGATGGTATCCAATAACCTGCAACCCAACTCCCTACTTCTGGTTGTTTGTTTTTTCTTTTTCCTTCCACTTTTCCTCTTCTTTTGATCACAAAAACCATCTTACTCGTCTGGGGCAAAGCGGAAGTGAACACAAACTTCATAAGGTTTTTTATGTCCTTCTGTTCCTCAGGAATTTTTTGAATCTCATTGTATAATATCGAAAGAGCAATTAGATTTCTTTTTGAGAATAAATCGGGGACCGACATGCTTTCGTCTACATTCACGCGGGTATTCCAAATCAACGTTTGCTTCGGGTACCAGTGTGGCACTTCTATTTTCTCTATCTCTTTTATTTTCTCTATGTCAATATGGGCGGGAGCTTTCCAAGAATCTGCCTTGCAATACGGACACCAAAATCTGATTTTTTGGGGTGAAGGACCTTTCCATATCGTATGAGTTATAATTGCCTTCGTATTACACTTTGGACACTCTGTAACATATAGAGAATTGATTTTGTCTTTCACGGCATGTGAAATCTTTTCGAATGTCTTCTTGAACTCCAATAAATTGACCGGGATGGCTGTCATTCTTGTGATGAAAGTTGCTATCGGATTTAGATCGATTGCTATAGCTTTTCGCTTCAATTTTAATGCTTCACATGCGGTAACACCGCATCCAGCAAACGGATCTAGAACGATATCCCCCTTATCCGTGAAATTTTCAATAAAAGTGTTTATGACGTTATACGCTTTTTTTGCCCAATATTTATGCATTGCATACATTCCCGTGTACGTCTTAGCTTTGATCGGTGAGGAAATCGGTTTAATATCCTTGGATGTCGGCGTATCTGACGTTGTTCCTGTCCTCCTTGACTTGGAATTTAATATCTTAAGATACTTAAAAGAGTTGACCAACGTAACTTTATCGTATCTAATTGGTAATCTAATTATTTAAAACTTACTATCCAATCACTTACTAGAGGCCTACCACCATTGGACTGGGAAAAATACGGCTACACCATTGCGAGCAACTATAGAATTAAGGTTGTTGTAGCCCTAAATGAAAAACCCAAGACCCCTTCAGAGATAGCGGAGGAGACAGGATTGTATCTTAGCCATGTTAGTTCAACCGTTTCAGACCTGGTGAAGAAAGGCTTGATTAAATGTCTTACCCCGTCGCTAAGACGTGGCAAAGTCTTTGATTTGACAGAAGCTGGTAAAGAAATCGCTGCAGAGATAAAGAAAAGGCGAAGAGTAGCTAATTGATGACACGTGTGATCTCCTTGGGTGATCACATGAAATATACTAAGAGAAGAAGTACTTAAGACGTAATTAGATTGTAATATGAAAATAAGAAGAGCGCGAACAGAATAATTAGGTATGTCCGATCATACATCCACAGATCGCTCCGAACACTTTTCAAACCTTCGCAGACTTTATGAAAGGCGAGGAGATTCTGCTCGAATAACAAGAGAGGACGGTGGAGTCCGTTTTCTTAAAGTAAGATCACTCGCAAAGGACCATTTGGTTGAGTTATGCGAAGAACAAGGAATTGAAACAAATGGTAGGGAAATTTGGGAGTTAAGAAAAAGTCTCTTTTTATCTGAAATATCTGAAGAACGTATTAACTCTTACATACGAGAAAAATACGAATTGCAAAGACAACAAGAACGCCAAGAGGAGGAAGTAATTAAACAAGAGTTGCAGAGGCTTCAAACTTATCAATCCTCTGTATGGTTGGGGAACGTTGATAGTATGTTGCAGAGGACCGTGAGAAGAGTTAAGAATCTTAGTGAATTAGAGGAACAAATCCAACAAAGGCTATTACCAATGGTTTCAAACTATGTTAAATGGTCATGGTACAATCAATGGACTGAAAGAATAATTGGAAACATTTTTACTGACCATGAGGAAGTAATTCCAACTTTGAGACGGGTTAAGGCTGTTGACTTTTTCATCAGAGAATTGCCTTTCGATTTGAAGCTCACTTTCCTACCGAAAGGCTTCATTGAATATGTTGAAGGAGAACATGGATCAACCGATGTTACCGAGGCTATTAACTTTGCGCTAAACAATCCGCAGAGACTGGCCAAATGGTTGTACGAAAATCAGGGGCCTGTAAGGTTCGATAATAGCAATCGTATGTTTCTAGTACTTATCAACGTAGAAAACTTAGATGAAAGTTGGAGATTGAAAAGCGCTTTTGATCTAGTTGAAACGCGAATATCAGAATTCTTAGAGTCTAGAGAGGAATTCTATCAGGTGAACTATTATTATGATAAAAGTGATATATACAGAGGGAATTATGTCGCTACTTGCTTCGTCCTCTTTGTGTTGAGTGAGTCCTCCTAATTGCTTTGGGAGTTACGACCCGCACGAAAAAAGCTGTAATGTCTACTCGATTGCATCCATAGATGCTCTATCACCTCATGATTTTGCTTAGAAACTTTTCAAGCTCGTTTTCTGCATTGTCTGCCCGTATGAAGATAGGTACGTTTTCCATGCCAGTTGCAATATAACTACTGAGCAGCCACTCACCCGGTGCGAACTCTAGGGTTTTCTCAAGGATGTTTTTGTCGATCATGAAGGTGTTACTCACTACTCCTCTGTCGTAGGGTCTGGGCAAGGTGCTAACGAAGTAAGTATGAAGCTGCTGTAGGGCACTGGTGTTTAGGTGAGCGATTCTTTGGGTAGCTATGCACCCGCCTAGGCCGTATTTCCTCCCTTGGCGCAGAAGCCTTTCTACAGCCTCGGAGCAATGGCGGTCGACACCGCTTACCTCTGAGGGACTGGCGACAAACTCTTGGGCCTCGTCCCAAACGAAGAGGACGTAGGGCTTCACCTTGAACTCCCCTTTCCTCTGGCGCAGAATGTTCTCTGTGAGGTCCATGACCAGTTGTTTGATAGTGGGGGGGTCGCTGATGGATAGGCAGATCAGCCTCACGTCGCCTTCAATAAGGTCCTGTATCATCTCCGGCGTGTACCCCTCATCTAGACCCTCTTCCTCTTCTTTCCGGTCGAAGTATCTGAACATCTTGCTCCTAGACTCGAACCATCCAAGCAAGGCACTCATGGGATGAATCTTGAAGTCTTCAAGGATTTTAGGAATAGCGTCAACCAGCTTCTGCACAAAATCCCGATCGATCTCATCATCTTCTAAGAAGCCACGCGCCTGCATATAGTCCAAAGTGAGTCTCTCAACTTCCTCAAGAGCTTCAACATAATTTGGGTTCTTCGCGTTAGCCGACTTAAGAGTTGCTACAGTACCCAAGAACTCTGAGAAGCTAGGCGGAGTTATCCTTGCCCTCCGTAAATAGGAAACCCTTCCCAAATCTAGGATTTTCTTAAACCCTTCTGGAACCCTAGGATCTGCCTCATACCTTTTGGGTTTCACCACAGAGTTGTACAGGTCCTCCACCTTTTCTGCCCTTGACTCAAGGATTATTTTTGATGGTATGTTCGGCTGGGTGAACATGTCCATGAGCAGGAAGGGGTATTCGCAGCTTATGTCGAAAATGACGATCTTCGTGTCTTTGATATGGATGAGGATTCGACGCAGAATGTTAGAAACGAGATTGCTTTTTCCTCCACCGGTGAAGGCGAAGACGCCGAAATGGTAGCGCACCAATGAGTCATAATCCACGTAAATCGGGATGTCCTCTCCGGCGGCCTCAAACATTTTGATGGTTCCCAGCCTAGGGTCCTTCCAAGGATTTTCAAACGTTTCCTTGCTCTCGAACCCTAAGGCTTCTAGAACAGCCTTGTTATACATGTCCTTGATCATTTCCTTGCTTAGGACAAACACCTGATCCCCTACGACAGGATACGAGAAGCCCCGATCGAAAGAGGGGTCTTCACCAGGCTTTAGCACGAGGTCGTAGTTTATTGGAATGGCTGTAAGCTGGACCATCATGGTGGACTTGTCGTTGGTTTCCCAATCACCCACAGAACGTTCAATAACCTCAAACTGCAAAGGGTAATATTGGTAGTCCCTTAGTCCTCTCAGTCCAAAGTGCTCAGGCCAGAAACGCACCACCTCTATCAAAGTATACCTAGTCTCACCTCTCTCTTTGGTCCTGAAGTTACGTACTGCCAGAAGCATGCCGTCGTCCAGCAGCCTTAGGAGGTCCCTGTTGTACTCCGCCTTCACCCTACACACGTATGGTGAACTGGTACCCAGTCTCTCGTCAACCACGGTCGCGCTGGGAACCACGCGGCTCAGCCTAGCCTTGAACTTTCCGTCGAAGTCGGTGAAGTATCTCTTAAGTTTCTCTTCTAAGTCTTTCAAGCCTAGCCCTCCTCTCCCTAAAGGTTGTCATATAGAACACGAAATCCCTCAAATCTCGGTTAGTCATAATCCAATGCCTAGTAGCGTCGATCACACCACGAATCATCCGGTTGTTCCACTTGGCCACCTTATCCGCCACAAACAATGGCTTGTTATGGCCGAAGGCCTCTGGAATGCTGGGGCTGGTCATAGCCTCAAGAGTCACCATAACCAAGTTCTGCACCTCATTCACCATATCTTTGTTCTTGTAGAATATAACTTCCAAGGGCTCCTCCACACCTGCATAATGATGTACAAAACGCAACCTATTTTCCTCCTTCAAATCGTACTCAGGATATACAAGCCGATCCATGAGCAAAACGTTGCTCCTCAGTTTTGGGTCGTAGTTGGCCTGAGAAAGCTGGATGTAAGACTTCAAGAATAGACGCTCCAGCCTAATCCTGTTTCTCCGGGCACCTCTCACATGGTCCGGATCTCTCTCATGGTCAGGAACCATGGTGACAAAAGCTGAATCGTACTCCACCAAGCTCCAAGGAAGACTAATTTCTTCGTGATTGAAGAGAGACACTGACTGCAACAACATACGGTCCGTGTTAGGAACCTTATCAAACTCCTCGGGGATCAAGCTGATGTTGAGCAAACCTTTTCTTTGGAATATGGGGACCACATGTCTCTTGAAGTCCCGGGCCGATGTGTCCTTAGTTAGCCCAACTAGCAACACTCTTCTTTTCCAGCACTCTTCCAGCAACATGTAGAGGCAGAAGAGGGTGAGGAAGGCGATGTCCAAAGTGGTTAGGTAATGCTGCTTTCCACCCTTCTCGATGGTCATCTTACTTCCCACAAATCCCTCGGTTGCTTCATCGTCTTCAAGGAAAAGCTGATCTCCAAGTGTTTCTACTAGGGTCCGTAGCCGCCTCCACGTGTCCCTGTAGCGAGGAGCCAAGCTGTATCTTCCACTCATGTCCGAAATCAAACCTTCCTTCACCAGCCCCTTCAGATACCTTTCCGCCCTCTCTCTTCTCTTCTCATCCTCTAAGCCAAGCCTATCAAGAATTTCACTTAGAGCAAGTGGATTCTCTTCTTGCTCAAGTGAGAAGAGAATGCTGTGCCTTAGGTAGTCTCCTCTGGCCGGTGGAAGTCCCAGCTCAGAGTTCAGGACCCTATGCCTACCAAAGAAAAGGTCATTCTCGTCAATAGGGGTCCCATCTACCTCGTAGCCCAAGATAGCGCAGTTGGTGCTCCAATAGCTTCTCTTAGCCGTATCATAGACTATAGAGCTTACCTCTCCCGAAATAGCTCTATCCAACAAGAGGATCTTGATGTTCTCCTCCGAGTCAGTGGCCAATTTGTAAGCAAGAAAGTACTCGGAAAAAGTCATAATCCAATTAGCGATCTTAGAGTTATCCACAATCTCCTGATCCGCCAACGGCCTTGAAAGAGAAAGCTCTCCAGGTTCCTCTTCCCGAAAGAAGGTCTGATCTATCTCTGGAACCACGTTAATGTAAACTGGAACGCAGCTTGAAATCCCGCACCCTTCCTCCAACAGTTCATTAGAATATGTCACCGAAGGCTTGACACCCTTCTTAAACTCAATTTCACCCTTGGCCGTATAGGCCCCTCCAAAGAATATCACCAAATCGAAAAGCCGTTTCGTGTACTCGGTTCCATCAACAGCAGCAAACTTCACTACCGGGGAACCAAAGAACTTTCTAGCCGTTTCATATGCTTGGTCATGACTGAAACCTTGAACTATAAGCTTCTGCAGAAAGTCCTCAAAGAGCCTCTTGGTAGAAGAAAATTTGCGCCTGTAGTCCGAAATTTGCCCTGCTGCGCCTTCCCTAAGAATTGCACCCATCCGCCTAACACGACTACTAAAAGATGAAGCTTCCATAAACAACACACCTTTTCGCGTCCTACCTAAGACGCGATTGTTTCATATCCCTTTTGGCAGCGTCTTGAATCTTGATAGCTGTTTCAGCTCCTACTCTTGCTGCGTCGATGATTGCTAGACGTAGGGCCTTGGCCACAGCTTCTATGCTCCTAAATCCAGCATTGAAAAGACGCCTTCCCCTTACCCTACCTACTTCTGGCAGAAACACAAGTTTAGACTTAATTAGGTCTTCCTTGACGCCGTACCTTATCCTCTGAGCCAAGAGTTCAGCTCTTTTAGCTATATCAAGACGCCCAATCTTCTTTGCGATTCGAGCAACTTCAGACATGGACCTAGACGCATATTTACTCAACTCGTAGACATCATTGTCGTCAAAATAGGCATATCTATCAGTTATGTTTCCAACTTTTTCTTCTTGGATATATTCAGCGAGAATCAAGGCACGTCTCAACGAGGCATTGGGACTGGCCCCCGAAAGAGAAATACCTAATCTTCTCGTAATCGATGGCAAGCTTCGCATTTCTTTCACAGTCATGTTGAAAGTCCGGACATCCTTAGCAATACCAATACTACAGGCAATAAATAACATTAAGAAGTCGGAGATCTTCTTTTTTCCTTCAATGAAACGAATTACAAATTGGGCATCGTATGGTGACTGAGTTAGACTATTTACAGCATCACCTAACTCCGTGTTTCTAATTTTTCTTCGACCTTCAATAAGCTTAAACTTTCTAAGGTCTGAAAGAACCTTACGAACAATCACCGAAACAGTCTTTGAGTCTAAGGACTTGTTACTGACCTCTAAGGTTTCTATCAGTATTGAAGTAATTTCCTTTACGTTTGTTCCTGAATCTTTTTTTGCCTCTAACAAAACAAGCTTTGCAATGTTCTCCTTTTTCAAAGTATCCGATGTAATACTTTCCAAACTAACGTTAAACAAATATCGGTTCCACAGAACCCTGCCCTCTTCTTCGTTTCGAGCTAAGAGGAAAACCTGTCCTGGACCTTTACTCTTGTCGGGCCTTCCTGATCTTCCCTTAAGTTGGACATATGAATATCTTTCAAATTCCCAACTTTTGGACTCTGTGTAGAAGAAAGCGATTATTACGTTGTCCACGGGGTAGTCTATCCCGTGACTTAAAGTGGTGGTCGCACAGACCGTTTTAAGATGTCTCTTCTCAAGCAAATCTTCAATTCTCTTCCTAGCTTCAAAAGGAAGACCTGCATGATGAAAAGCGACTCCAAACTTCAATACGGAGGCTAATTTCTGCAAAAGTGGCGTTTCTTCCTCGGTTGAACGAATTATTTCATCTGATTCAGCCTCTAAAACACTGCGATCCTGCTGCGATAGGTGTTTAGCATGGATTTCACTAAGGACACGTGCAAAAAGTTCGGTGTTCTGCCTGCTTGGAAAGAAAATCAACGTTGTTTCGCCTTTATCTAAATTTTGTGAAAGGATGTGTGTCAGAATATCTTCCTCGTCTTTCAGGCGTTCTTTTATGTCGGAGCCGTCAGCGCTTAAGAATACGACTTCTCCGTCTTTTCGATATACCACATACTCTTTGATTGCTAAAGCTTTTCTTTCAGTTATTAGCTTGGCATGCAACCAATCAGCTATTTGCCGGGGATTGCCTATTAAGGAACTTAATGTTACAACTCTTACACCGTATTTTTGTTTCAACAAAGTCAGGACGATGTCTATATTGCTTCCCCTGTTCTCTTCATCCAGAATTGTTATTTCATCAGCGCATACAAGTGTTAAATCCTTAAGCCATTCTTCTTCATTCTTTAGAGCCATCAAAACCCTTTCATAGGTTGCGACGATGATTTTTGCCTCTTTGAGCGTTCGAGGAGTTGAAGGATGATCGCCATCAGTTGTTTCAACCTTGTAGCCAAATTTGCCAAAAGAATTGCTGAAATCCTTTGCCTTCTGCCTATCTAGGGCTTTGAAGGGGGTGCAGTAGAGAGCCTTTCCGGAGTTCTCCTTAATTTCTCTAAGCATTTCAATTTCAGCTATTAACGTTTTCCCGGAGGCAGGAGGCCCACAAACGAATAGCTCTTCGTCCTTTCCAAAGCTTGTCTTAACATAGTTCTCCTGTAATGGCCAAAGCTGAACAACTCTTTTCGAGCGAGCTTTCTCAAGATATTCAGAAACATAGTCTGGTAAGCCATATCTTTCGCCGATTAATTGCGCCTCAAGGGCTTTACCGTATTCGTAACCCTTGCTTGTTAGTCGGTAAAGGTAAACCCTCCCATCAGGCTCGATCTCTATTAATCCCGTTTCCTTTAATCTTCTTTGAACATCAGTCAAAGAGTTGGGTTTAACACCCGAAAAACGTAAGAAATCTGGCCGGTAACCTTCACCGTTGTGGTCCATTAGCCAGCCGATTAATTGATTTCCGATTTGCTTATAGCTTTCTCTACGCCTTAGCAAGGCTTCAACCTCGGTTAATTTTATTTTGCCCAGTCTATTATTGTTTTATTGACTTCGCGCCATTTTTTCCTCTTTCTCAGAATCTCGTATTCCTTGAGGAGACACGCCCTGTTGTGGCGAATTATTTCCCAGAGAAACCTCGAGTTGCCCGTATTTTGGAAGTTCTCCCACGCTTCAGGAACCTTATAGCCTATATCCCAGAAAGGGTCGTCAAAGTTAGGAATGCCAAGATCCTTCACCAGACACCGTTTGGATTCCCAAACTGTTTGGCCATAAGCTGTAGTGACCTTTAGCATAAGGTCTCTATCAAACGTCACTTTTTCCCCCAAAAACCAATACAAGACGCCCATCTCAAATTCTGTGTTAAAAGCATAAAACGGATGGTTCACTTCGCTTAACTTTGCTTTAAGGATTGATCTTAGTCCTGCGAAATCTTGATCGCTCTCCTCAGTAATATACAAGATTTCTATCATGTCACAGTCGAGGAAACCGACCACGATTGGTTTGATCTGCTTGTAACGCTCAAGTCCATCACAATCTAAGAACTCTCCGATGGTTTCGATGTCGATTATAGTCCCCTGTAATTCCTCCATACAATTCTTTTCCAGGTACTTCTTACAGCGCTTTGTATGACCTCTCAAGCTAGACATAAATAAATAAGTTAGATTTCTGATATTTCAAAAGCTCCTTCGAGTATTTCGAATATTTCATTGTTGCCGATAGACAATGAAGGTTTTCAATAAGCACAAAACTTATTAGTCCCTGTAGACGATAAGGATTAATGGTGGGATAAGATTGACTGACAGTAAAATAAAAATTGAGAGGACGACTAAGATAGCAACTCCATCTGTCGGCATCGACGGAATTAACCACGCAGTTCGCGCCTTACGGGCATATAAGGAACCCGCTACCTACAAGGACTTGGCTAAGGGAGCGAACCTTCACCCCGTTTATATGAGCCAATCACTAAGTGCGGCTAGGGACGTTGGTCTTACAGAATCGGCGGGAAAACGTGGTCTCTATAAATTAACTTCTGATGGTGAGGAGTATGCTCGTTTTCTAAGCTACGGTCAAGAATCTGAATGCAAAGAACTGCTGAAGAGAATTATTCTAAATAATCCTCTATGGTCGGAGATAATTCGTTTCTTGAGAATGAGTAAGGGAGAAGCGAGAGACCCCCTCTTGTTAGTTGGGGATATTGAAGGAAAGCTTGGAAAACGATGGTCACCATCCATGCGTAGCGGCTATGCAAGCGCATACACCTCGATACTTGAGTTTGCAGGTCTGATCAGAGTGGAAGGGGGGAACATGGTCTCAGAATTAGAGCTTGAAGAAAAACCGGAAAAAGGCGAAAAACCGGCCGGTCTAGTACCTGAATCAAGAGCCCCCTTGCCAACGACACTAGAAGAATATACCGAGTTTAGTATTGCAGACTCGTTCAAGGTGCTTATCCGAAAGGATATAGAGTCATTGGAGTTCTTCGAAGATCAAATAAAGGAAAAGAGTATTTTTTCTCCTTGGATAGCGTATGAGAAGAAAAAACTAGAAAAAGAGGGTTCCGGAAAACGAGACTTAGATTAAGTAGGTCGGGAAAGGTGAAGCTGAATAATGCGGGTTCCCCTCAATCCAGACGGTGGGATCAGCTGTTTCGTGCTCAACTTCACCCCCGGGAACTACCTATTACTTGAACAAGGCCATTGATAAACTTTCATAGTGATTCCATCGTTTGCCTATCAAAGAGTGTATATATTATCCAATCCCAGCTATGATAATGTCAAAGGTAAAGTTCATTATGCCCGTTATGTTAGAAGAGACGGTCAAGGTCAAGCCCACTTTCAGAACTGTTCCCGGACCCACTGTCTGACCCGCATAGTCCCAGCTAAGAGTTATGTAGTTGGAAGCGTTCGATGGACTCCAATTTTCTGTATCAAGGTAGAGTGTTATAGGCGCGTTTCCTTTATTCCTAAGATAAATCGTGGCATTTACATAATCTCCGGGTTCAACCAATCCCCAGTCTATTTCGGTAACTGTGCTGGTGCAGTTAATATCCCAGAAGGCTTCAACGCCCACTGTCTTGACAGTTCCTACACTTGGAATTCTCGTCTCTGAGGTTAACAAGGCTGCTACGCATGTGGCTAGGGCTATTAAGACCAATACTATGAGAGGCAGAATCTTCCTTTGGCTTTGAAACATGAATTCTCACCACACGAAGGAACAAGTAATGAGTTTAAGGTAGGATTAGGCGGACGCCGGCTAGCGCGCAGATGGCTAAGATGGCGAGAACGATTATGTATTTCATGAACTTGAGGAAGTCTTTGCGGAGCAACACTATCTCCTGCTTGGTGGCCTTTCCGACTTCTTCGATTGCCCCCATTTTTTCAGCTATGTAAACCAAAACGTCATTCATGTCGTTGAACTGCAGCTTCTTTTCCCGCTCTACGGCTCTGTCTTTTTCGAGAATATCCATTCCGCACCCTCGATGACAGCGCTGTCAACGCCGAATCCAAACGCGAACGCAACAAGCAAAACATGGAGAAAAAAGTCCTCTGGAACCGTGAAAGCTGGAAACACCAAAGCAGCTGCTATAAGGCAGAGGATGAAGGTGGCTACTGCGCTGGCCGTGTATCTATGGCTCCACTCCAGCCTCTCAGCTCTCGCTTTCCTCAGGTAGGGCAAAGCGGTTCGAGCTATGTGCTACGCTAGCTCACACCACCTAATAAGAGATACTTCCGTTAACACTGTTAACGCACATGTTTTACGCCTTAGTAAGCAAGTACCTTATGTCTGATCGTGAAGGTGTTAGTAGTCTTTTAGGACGTGTAAAGCGCTCTGGAATCCACCCATCATTAATATTAGTGACTTAACATTACTTACTTCTTAGGAGGTGGAAAAGATGGTGAGGAAGGAGCTTGTACCTTATGAGCGCACGTATGCTGACTTTGTGAAGGATGCGGGCAGATGTGAGGAGTTTCTGCGAACATGGATTACGGGTGTGGTGGCTGGCTTGAATGAGGTGGATGAAGAGACCGCTAAGAAGATTCTGAGGAAGTCTGGTGAAGACTGCTGTAAGATCTTCTTGGAAGTCTATGGCTATGACTTGAGTGGTCGCGATTTGGATTCCCTAATTGAGCTGTTGGACAGCGATCCGGGTGGCGGATGTTGGAAGGAAAATGATGATGCTGTCATTTACGAGTTTAAACCTGAACGATGCGAATGCACACTTGTTGAAAAGAAGATGGTTAAGCTGTCGCCCAGGCTGTGTTCAGTATGCTTCACCAACTGGCTTGCATACATGTTCGGTACGGTAACTAAGAAAAAAGTCAAAGCAGAACTTATTGAAAGTCTAGCAACTGGTGCCAGCAAATGCGCTTTTCGAATACGGCTAGAATCTCCACGCTGAGTTTAATTCAATGAACATCAAGAAGAAGGAGAAACATTATAATCGATCATCTCAATGTGGAGGGCGCATAATTCGGTTTAAAGATAAAGAAAGAACAGATTCACCTCGTTATCTTTACTCCAAGCTCGCTTTCAAGATTGTTTTTTCTTCTTTCCAATTCTTGTGCCTTTGAAATCTTCTCTTTGATGTTGTCCATCCATTCTTTTAAC